>CAJQJL010000100.1 GCA_905478665.1 uncultured Flavobacteriales bacterium | reverse complement strand
TGGAGAACTTGCTGCAGGAGGTGCAGGAGGTGGTCGACCTGCTGTTATCGAACAACGTATTCACGCACTAAGAGGGATTGCAATGAATGACAAACAAGTACCGAATCAATGGCGAGCATACATTGTAAATAGGCTGGATTATATCCTCACTTTCGCCAATCCTTTATTGGAATATGATACAGTTGTAAACGAACTATTGCATTTTATGTCAGCGAAGGGAATAGAGGCGGATTCCAAAACTGCGCAAAAAATAACAGCGTACGCCAAAGAAAATCATGCGCGCAGATAACATTTTCATGTCTAACTAATAATTGTTCTGTCATCAGAACCTTTGCAAAGTCACATTAGAAAACCGAGCCCATCGATCAGAATCTGCTCAAGGCTATATAAATGATTTGAAGAAATAGGATTTTCCAATTGTCAGTCGGATCGACAGTTTACTCAACCGATACTTTATACATCATCACAGTAAACTCATTTACGATTCCTTCTTCAAAACCTCTAGGCGACAAGGCTGCACACGGAGGAGAAATTGTTATTAGCAGTACCATCTCTTAACAGGTAGCTAAGAATTTTTATCGACAGACATCATTTTATTCACAGCACATCCATCACATTTTGTATCCTTCGAAAAAAAGCGTTGGTAGAATTGCCGTCCTAAATAAATGGAGGCGGCTGTTATGACTACTATGACAAATACTGTTTGCATTATGATAAAAGAATAAATGTGATCCAAGCACCAAGATACGCCAACACACCCATATATCCAATTTGGATGAGTGGCCATTTCCAACTCTTGGTTTCGCGTTTTACGACTGCCAATGTCGCCATACACTGCATTGCAAACACATAAAACACCATTAACGACGCGCCTGCAGCCAAAGAGTATACAGCAGTTCCATCCGAACGTTTTTCCTCGCGCATTTTTTCGATGAGTGGTGCGTTGCGTGTTCCATCGTCTTGCACGGCATAGATTGTTGCCATTGACCCCACAAAGACCTCACGTGCTGCAAAGGAAGTGATCAGCGAAATTCCAATTTTCCAATCATAACCGAGGGGTTCAATAACTGGTTCAATCGCTTTACCCATAATACCAATGTAGGAATTCTCCAGTTCTGCGGAAGCTACCAAACGACTCTCGTCTTCCTCTGAAAGCTGTTGTGTAATTGCCTGTTCATGTGCCAAGACTGCCGCCTTTTCCATTCGATCTCCAGGTCCAAAAGTTGCCATTGCCCACAACACAATGGAAATCGCGACAATAATTTTTCCCGCATCCCAAACAAACAAACGCACTTTCTCCCAAAGAACAATTCCTACATTTCGCCAATGCGGTGCTTTGTACGCGGGCATCTCAAGCATTAAGAATCCTGTTTCACGGGTTTTAATAAACCATTTCAACAAGACGGCTATTAACAAGGCACTGATCGTTCCAAGTGCATAGAGTCCAAAAAGAACAAGGCCCTGAATGTTCATGAACCCAAAAATTTTCTCGTTGGGAATCACCAAGGCAATCAATAGAGTATATACCGGAATTCGTGCGCTACAGCTCATCAATGGAGCCACCATGATCGTGATCATTCGTTCCTTCCAATCAGAAATTGTTCTGGCCGACATCACCCCGGGAATTGCACAGGCAACACTTGAAAGTAACGGCACAACACTCTTTCCATTCAAGCCAAGAGGACGCATCAATCGGTCCATAATAAAGACGACACGCGACAAATATCCCGTCTCTTCTAGTATAGCGATGAAGAAGAAAAGTAAAGCAATTTGAGGAATAAAAATCACAACCCCTCCAATTCCCGGAATAATTCCTTGTGTCACTAAATCAGTCATTATTCCTTCAGGTAAAACGGAATTCGTCCACCCAGAAAAGGAGGCAAAGGCACCATCAATTAGATCCATTGGAATCTGGGCGAAGGCGTAAATGAACTGAAATATTATAACAAGGATCACTGCAAAGATCAGGTATCCAAAAATCGGATGGACAAGAATTCTGTCGAGTTTATTCGATCTTGTTTCCGAAGGTTTTTCTTTCACCTTTTCAACGTGTGAAATTTCGGAAATCCGTCTGAATCTTGCTTCTGTTTCCTTTTCTTGTGACGGGATATCATCTACCGATGCGATCTCTATCTCAGGCTGAAATTTATGTCCTTTTCGCTCCTTTAAATTCGCAATGGCATCCAGGATTCGTTGTTTCCCCGTACGGATTCTTGCATTCGTTTCTAAGATTGTTGCTTCTGGAAATAATTTCTCCAATGCCTGAACATCGTGAATCTTGTTTTGTTTTCGTGCAACATCTGTCATGTTCAGCACCATGATTACAGGTAACTGAAGATCATAAATTTGCGTAAACAACAATAGATTTCGCTCCAAGTTGGAGGCGTCTACAACAACGATTGCTGCACCAGGATAGTCGACGCTTTTCTCGTCACATAAACTCTTATAAACAACTTCCTCATCTTTCGATCGTGGGTAAACGCTGTAAGTTCCAGGAAAGTCAATTAATTCATGGGTTCCTGTATCTGAAACCAATTTTCCAACCTTCTTGTCTACTGTTACACCAGGGAAATTTCCAACATGCTGCCTCATGCCAGTAAGCATATTAAACACCGAGCTTTTTCCAGTGTTTGGATTCCCTAACAGTGCAATTTTCATGGAGTCTCTGAACTTTGATATTCAACAGTAATGAGACTTGCTTCGTCCTTTCTCAACGAGAGCACATATCCTTCGACATCGAACGCAATGGGGTCGCCAAATGGAGCACGGAAAAGTACCTTTAAGCGCTTCCCTTCTATCAATCCCATTTCCATTAATTTGACTTTGAGTTTTGACTCTTCAATTGATCGCACAATCACTGATTGTCCGTCACGAATATTAGAAAGAAGAAGTTCGCTCATCATGCTTCGAATTCAAAATTTAAGGGTTCTAATTAAGTCCCCTTTCTAATTTAGAATGATTACAAATATAGCTGTTTAGGCGGGTTTGAGACTAACCTTTTTCTGGTATTTATAGAACTATTTTTGCTTGACGATCAATCGTGCAGTCTCGCGTGTTTTTTGTTCAAGCAATACCTCTTTATCTACCGTCACACGATCAATTGTAGCTTGGTCATAATGGCGAATTGTCACCAATTCAAGGCCTGAGTTGAACTTCACATGATACGAATCTTCAAACAGCGATAAAATCTCATCGAGGTCAATCTTTTCTTCATCCAAGAGAATCGAAAAATTCAGCGCTGAGTTCTGCATAAGGTTAATCTTTGCATTCGCTTTAGAGAGGCGTGCAAAGATGTCGCTCAAGTTCTTTTCTACAAGAAAGGAGAAATCCTTCGGTGTAATTGAAAACAACACTTGATTCATCTTAAAAATAAACGATGGGATCAAATGATCCTTTGATGTTGAAGCTTGAATAATTGTTCCTTCTGCAAGTGGATCAATAAATGACTTCACATACAAAGGAATCTGCTTATTTTGAAGTGGTTTGACTGTTTTTGGGTGAATGACGGAAGCTCCGTAGTAGGACAATTCAATGGCCTCTCTAAACGAGATACTATCCAATTTTATCGTATTGTCGAACCACTTAGGGTCGGCATTGAGCATCCCAGGAACATCTTTCCAAATCGTAACACTTTCTGCGTTGCAACAAAAAGCCATAATCGCCGCTGTAAAATCAGAACCTTCTCGTCCCAACGTCGTTGTCATTCCTTCAGCGGTGTGACCAATAAATCCCTGAGTGACCTGCACATCAACTTCCGAATAATGGGGTAAAAAACGTTCTTCAAAAAGTTGCTCTGTTTTCTCCCATTCAACTTCCGCTTCACGGTGCGTATGGTTTGTACGAATTAGTGTTCTTGCATCAGCCCAGCGAGAAGAAACACCCTGTTGCTTCAGATACGCATTAACAATTTTCGTGGAAATCACCTCTCCCAATGATACGATCTGATCATATTCAAAATCATAATTATCTGGAACTGGCGTATCATACATCCCTTTCAGGTTCTCAAACTCTTTTTCAACTTGCGCATAAATCTCAGCATCCTTGTCAGCAAACAAAGCTTCTAGAATGGAAAAATGAAAGTCTTTTCGTTCATTAATTTGGCTGACGAATTCGTCTTTGCTTCGCTTCCAAAAAGCTTCAACAATTTTCTCCATCGCATTGGTAGTTTTGCCCATTGCAGAAACAACAATTGCCAGTTTTTCTCCTTTAAAAAGAGACACAATATTCGCAACATTCTGAACAGCTTTGGCATCTTTAACAGATGCTCCACCAAATTTAAAAACCCGCATTCCTAATCATTCAATTTATAAAGGACTCACGCCCAAATTCTTAAAAAGCTCCAGACAGGTGTCCGAACGCTTCGACAAATGTAGAAATTTAATGTAGGTACGATTGATGGGGAAAAGAGGAAAATCTCTATTGTTACTAATTTAACTTATCTGTTAAAATTCGCATTTCTATAACAGGAGAGATTTTTTCGTACAAAATATTATGTACTGCCTCAACAATGGGCATTTCCACTTGAAATTTTTCCTTGATTTCCATTACACTTCTTGTAGCATAATAGCCTTCTGCAACCATATCCATTTCAAGCTGAGCAGTTTTTACAGAATATCCTTTCCCGATCATGAATCCAAAAGTTCTGTTCCGCGAAAATTTTGAATAAGCTGTCACCAAAAGGTCTCCTAGATAAGCTGAAGATTTCACATCACGGTGAATTGGGCTCATCTCATCAATTAAGTTTTCGATCTCCTGAATTGCATTTGAGATCAAAACGGACTGAAAATTATCTCCATATCCCAGACCAGAGCATATACCAGAAGCGATTGCATAAACGTTTTTCAAAACTGCAGAAATTTCAGTCCCAAACAGGTCATCAGAAACAGTTGTTTTGATATAACGACAGGCCAATAAATCAGCCATTTCTTCCGAAGTTTCATCGTCCTGACAAGCAATCGTCAAATATGACAAACGTTCAAGGGCAACTTCTTCTGCATGACATGGACCGCATATGATTCCAATATTATCGTAGGGGGTACCAAAAGTTTTATGGATGAAGCGTGCAGGAATGGCATGGTATTCAGGAATAATTCCTTTTACCGCTGAAAAAACCATCTTGTCTGCAAGCAATTCTCGTGGGAAATCTTCGAACAACTTTACCAAAAATGCAGAGGGTGTTGCTATGATGACAATGTCTGCTGGTCGAATCATAGCTTCCAAATCAGTACTGACATTGATTTTATTTAAATCAAATTCGACTGATTGCAAATAATTTGGGTTGTGACGGAACTTTAAGATGTGCGCAACTGCTTCTTCATTACGCATGTACCAATTCAGAGATGAAACGTTGTTACACAGAATTTTAACCAATGCTGTTGCCCAACTTCCTCCTCCAATGACGGCTATTTTCTTAGATTCCTCCATGGTTTAAGCTCTTATAACAAAAGTAATCTTTATTCTGATACCATAGTAGAAGACGTCTATCTGTAAAAAGAAAGGCAGTTAAAATAACCGCCTTTCCCTTTGGATTTTCTAAAGTTTCATAAGATCATGAACAGTTCTACCGTACGCACTTTCAATATGAATGAAGTATACTCCAGAACTAAATTCAATCAGCTCTAACTGATATGCATTCTCAGTGAATTCTTCAACTCGCTTAATCAGCTTTCCTTTCGCATCAGTCACTTCTATTTTTGTTACCTCACCTTCCCATGTAATACTTACAACACCATCCGTTGGATTCGGAAAGACCGTTACTGATCCTCCCACAATGTCATCGATTGACGTATAATCTACCAAGTAACAGGCAGAAGTGTCTGAGCAGTTCCCAATTGTCACCACAACCGCATAATTCCCAGTTGTCGCTGATGCCGTGAATGCTTGATTCGTCTCCCCTGCCATCGCAGTGTTTCCATTATCACAATCAATCCACTGATATGTTGCCCCTGTTTGTGACGCAGTCAATGTTGCACCTGTTTGTGTTACCGAAGCGTCTACAGTTTCAACTGTCAAGATGGTGATAATAAGGCTATCACATCCATTTACCGTTGACAACAAGCTAGTATGTGTTTCATCTGTATTTCCTGTTGTACCATCTGGATAGGTATAAGATTCACCTGAGCAAATCACTACACTTTCAGTATTGTTATATGCTGGATGAACTGTCAATGCGGTAACAATTGTACTATCACATCCATTTGCTCCAGTCAATACGCTCGTCTGTGCTTGTGTGGTTGTACCTACACTTCCATCAGGGAATGTATAACTTGCACCTTCGCACATCTCAGCAGCTTGTGTAAGAACTACTGGTTGCAACACAGTCAACGCAGTTACGATTGTACTATCACATCCTCCAACACTCGTCAAAGCACTTGTGTACACTTGCGTCGTTGTGCCAATTGTTCCATCTGGGAAGGTATATGTATTGCCATCACAAATCGATGCTGTTTCATTTGTCACATAACCGCTTGACACGTTTAGTGTAAGTACCACTAATGAATCACACCCTCCAGCTGAAGTGAACAATTCTGTATACGTTCCTGGAGCAGTTAAGGTCTGCGTTCCAAATGAATATGTTTGTCCCGTACAAATTGATGCACTCGCAGTTTCATTGTATGTTGAATTCACAGTCAATGTCAGGATGACTAATGAATCACAACCACTAATCGAACTAAACAACTCTGTGTACGTTCCTGGAGCAGTTAGGGTCTGTGTCCCAAATGTATAAGTCTGTCCTGTACAAATGGACGCACTTGCCGTCTCATTGTACGTTGGATTTACTGTCAATGTTAAAATTACAGTTGAATCACAACCGCCTGTAGATGTAAATAACTCTGTGTATGTTCCTGGCGCAGTTAACGTTTGTGTTCCGAACATATATGTTTGACCTGCACAAATCGTTGCATTAGCAGTTTCATTGTATGCGGTAATCGTACTAAGTGTAAGTACCACTAATGAATCACAACCACCAACCGAAGTGAACAATTCTGTATATGTTCCTGGAGCAGTTAAGGTCTGCGTTCCAAATGAATATGTTTGTCCCGTACAAATTGATGCACTCGCAGTTTCATTGTATGTTGAATTCA
>CAJQJL010000099.1 GCA_905478665.1 uncultured Flavobacteriales bacterium | reverse complement strand
CAACAGTTGAAAGTCTGTAAATGGACCAGAAATTACTTGATAAATTAAATAAACGAAGAGATGAGGGGACATTACGTTCCCTTTCTCATTTTGAAGGATTTGTGGATTTCTTTTCCAACGATTATTTGGGGTTCGCCTCTGAATCAGTTTCGGTGGTAAAGAAACAATCTGGAGGAACAGGTTCAAGGCTTATCTCTGGCACAACACAGGATATTTTGTCAGCAGAACGTAAGTTTGCCAAGTTCTTTTCTGCTGAAGCTGGTTTGATGTTCAATTCTGGTTACGATGCAAATCTTGGTTTTTTCAATTCTGTGCCTCAACGCGGAGATACGGTTATTTATGATGAATTGATTCATGCTAGCGTTCGAGATGGAATGCGTTTGAGCTTTGCAAGCAATCAGGCTTTTAAGCACAATGATCTAATCGACTTAGAAAGTAAATTAGAGAAGACTAGTGGTACCGTCTATGTGGCTGTTGAGAGTCTCTATTCGATGGATGGTGACTTAGCATCTTTACAAGGAATTGGTGAGTTGTGCGAAAGGCATAAGGCGTATTTAGTTGTAGATGAAGCACACGCTGCTGGAATTTTTGGAGAGAATGGAAAAGGCCTCGTTTGTGCATTGGGAATGGAAGAAAAGGTGTTCGCTCGATTGGTAACTTTCGGTAAGGCATACGGGTCACATGGGGGATGTATCCTGGGATCGCAGGAACTTGTGGACTATTTGACCAATTTTGCACGTTCATTTATCTATACAACAGCCTTGCCTTCGTATGTTTATGAAAGAAATGCCGAAGTCGTAGAGTCAAAGCGTATAAATGAATGCAGAAGTCAACTCCAGACTATTTTGGACTATTTCCGAATGAACTTTCAAAGTGATCAGTTGATATCAGAAGTGAATTCACCAATCCAAATTGTACAGATTGGAAATGTTGAACGAACGAAATTAATTGCGGCGCGATTGCAAAAAGTTGGAATAGCCGTGAAACCAATATATTCTCCCACAGTTCCTGAAGGAAAAGAAAGACTCCGCTTATGTTTTCATGCATTTAACACTACTTCTCAAGTAGATAGCTTGGTGAAGGAGCTATCGGAAATGTTCGTTCTCGAAGGTCAGTAAAGAGTGTAAAACAGATTTCTGGGCGCTTAATTCGCTAGAAATGTTTTTCCATCTGAAACTCCCTCGCTCAACACTTCAATAGAATTTTCTGAGAGGGCTAACTTAAGGTTTTCGCGGTACGCTTTTATGTCATCATGCAATGGGCACGGATGCGCGTTGGAGCATTCTTTTAACCCCAGTCCACATTGATCAAAGACATCCTTTCCATCAATCGCGTGAACAACATTGATGAGTGGCAGATTAATTTCTTCATCAGTAAGATAAAAACCACCATTCCTTCCTTTCGAAGACGATACAATGTTATTTTTTACAAGGGTTTGCATGACCTTGTTCAAGTAATGCATCGGCACATTTAATTCTTCAGCGATGTATTGAACTCCGGTTTTTTTTTGGTCCCTATTCCTTGCGAGGAACAAGGTTGCCCGTAAAGCATATTCACAACTTTTTGAGAAGAACATCATGTAAAATTAAAAGAATCCTGACGACGGCAAGAACTTGAGTCATCAGGATTCAATGACTATTATTTCAAGAGTTCTTTTTCTAATTCCAAAGCTTTGGGAAATAAGATATTGTTCTCTAAATGAATATGACGCATAAGATCGTCGGCATACTCTTTTAAGTGACCGTAGGACACCTTGTGTGTGGCACAGGCACCTTTTGGTGGAGTATAATCTTCTGTCAACTTCTGTAATAGTTCAAGTTCATTTCCCGCATTGTCATGCTCTGCAAGCATCATATTGATTGGGTTTTGAACAGTTCCGAAAGGAGCGCTAATTCGGGTTCCATTCTTTTTGGCCTCAACCATTTGCTTGATGTATGGAAATAAAATTATCTCTTCCTTATGCATGTGCATACTCAATTCTTCTGCAAGAGTATCAAAGCGGTCTGAAATCTCCGAAACATTCGGTTTGTAATCGCCATGTACCATCTTAACGCGGTTTACGAACTCCTGAATTGTTGGGTTTGATTTTTTTATATAAACGTGATGCACACCAACAATGTGATCGATAAGCATGTCTAGCTCCCATGATTCAAAATCCTCTTCGGGGGGTGCCTGTCTATTATCAATTTCATCCAATTCTGCTTGTACGGTGGTAAGATCTGCATTTTTATCTTCGCAAGCTTGCGCCAAAGGAATGCCGCCTCCACAACAAAAATCGATACCGTGACGCTTAAATACATCTGCTTTTCGGTAGTCCTCAGCAACCATTTTTCCAACAGTTTTTTCTTTATCTACTATTTCCATTTCTAGTTGTTTGTTTAATTGGATATAAATATCCGATTAAAAGAATTGTTGAACTATGACGATAGTCATATAGAGGAGCTAATTTGGAACACAATCCAACGTAATTAGGGACAGAACCGTCTTTAGATTAAGTACATTCACCTCTTATTGAGTATATTGGATGTAATTTACTACTACAAATGAAGCATGTCATTCAAATAATCTTGACTTCAATAGTCTTGGCAATAGTTTATGGAATTATTCATGATCTGATCACGGCGAACGTTTGTGTGGAGTATTTTACGATCGGGCATCCAAAATTGATTGAGTCAGAATCGCCTGTGAGGTTGGCTTTACTGTGGGGTTTCATTGCCACCTGGTGGGTTGGGTTGATTCTAGGAATTTTGATTGTATTGGTCTCTCGAATTGGAGATCGCCCAAGGTTTGAATTGATGGATGTTATCAAACCAATGTTGCTATTATTAGGTGTAATGGCCATTATGGCCTTCGTTTCTGGAATATTCGGATTTTTTGCCGCTAAAAATGAGCTCTTTTACTTGACAGAGCCGCTTGCATCGATGATTCCCGAAGAAAGGCATCATTTGTTTCTCTCAGCTGCTTGGGCACACGGAGCGTCTTACCTGACAGGTTTTGTTGGTTGTGGTATTGTTTGTTTCCGCATCTGGCGAAGACGGGGAGAGGTGAATTAAAGAAAATCTTTTTCTCTACTATTTCCTAATGATTGATAACTACCTTTTTATGAATTGCTCCTGCAGAACCGGCAACATTAACGTAGTAAACACCATTTGCGAAATTCTTCACTGGAATAGAAATTAAAGAACCAGCGGATACTGGTGTGATGAATACTTCAAGTCCATCAACCGTAGTCAATGAAATGCTTCTCGCATCAAAGGATTTATCAACAGTACATTGAATCTTATCTTTTGCTGGATTCGGATAAACGACCAGGTATTTTGAATTATCGAATTCACCAATTCCAGCATTATCGATTTCCGTAATTGTCGAAATAGAATTGATTGGAACGTTTGTCTCGAGCTGCTCAATGCCACTCGGCCAATGAATGATAACACTATCAATAGCGCTAATGGCTCCTAAGCCAAAGTGTGCCACACTGCTGTTTTGGGATAAGTAACTCGATCCACCGTTAATTTCGCGAATCCAAGTTCTTCCACCAGCGTACAAATAGATGTGAGCGCCAAAGGCATCTGAATTACTTACCGTTCCGATGAGATCAATTTCTACCCAGTTGCTTGCTCCATCAGTATTGTTACGATATACCGATACGTTTTCTGCAAATATAGAGTCTGAGGCAACATTTACGACAACGAGGTCTAAATCTCCATCATTATCGATGTCACCATAGATAGCACCGCGTGAGCGAAGCGTATCGGTCAGTCCATTTGAAAGCGTGACATCGTTGAAGGTTCCATTCTGCTGATTTTCAAAAAGAACATTTCGTTGTGGAGTTGCCATTGTCATTACACCACCAGACGCAGTGAATAGATCGAGGTACGTATCATTGTCATAATCGAAGAAGAAAGTTCCCCAAGAAACGAAACCGCCGACTTCTGTTCCTGATGTGGCTGCATCCTCACTAAACGTTTGGTTTCCACTGTTCGTGTGCAAGAGGTTTGCTTGCATGTTCGTAACGTAATAGTCCAAATCCAAGTCCTCATCGTAATCACCAATTGCAATTCCCATCGCGTTGATTTCTTCATAGAAGCTAGAGCTCGGAGCAATGTTCGTGAAGTTTGGATTTGGGTATTCGTTTCTATAAAGAGCATTACCACCGTAAAGCGTCCCAAAGTCGTTCCCAACCATGGCGTCAACATCATTGTCGTTGTCGTAATCTGTGAAAGCGACAGATAAGGCTCCGCCATTTTCTGAAATTCCTGTAGCGACCGCAAAATCAATAAACGAAAGGCTTTGATTCAAATAAAGTTTATCCAGCGTTCCAGAGATCATGAAATTATAGAAAGGAGTATTATAGTATTTTACATAATGACCTACGTATAAGTCCAGCAACCCTTCACGATCTGCGTCACCGAAACTAGCAGATGTACACCAACTCGAATCTGTGAAACCTACGTTCGTTGAGAAGTCGACAAATGAAGTTCCATTGATATTTTTTAGTAGAATATTATTGTGGTTCTCCGATGTTGTCACAAAGATGTCTCTGTATCCGTCGTTGTCAATGTCTCCAGTAATTACGCCGACAGTCTTAACAGAGTCAGTAAACCCAATCCCCATGCTTTGACCAACTTCTGTAAATGTTCCATTTTGGTTGTTCTGAAAAAGTCTGTCTCTGTACTCTCCACCCGTAATGTATAAGTCTTGAAAACCATCGTTATTAAAGTCAAAAAAGGCAGCACCGCCCCCCATGATGTGTTCGTCAATATGGGTGTGATTGACACCAATGGACTGACTGACTTCAGTAAAGGTTTGTGCATTTGCCAAAAAAGAAGTCAGAAAAAAGGATATAGAAAGTATGCGATACATTGTAGAAAAAATTAGTTGACTGAAAGGTACGGAATAAAAAAAAGCCGTACAATTCAATTGCACGGCTTTCTTATAAGAATCTTGATCTATTTTTTTGTATCTACTTCAACAGCAGCCATTTCTTCAGATTGGTATTCACCAGCATCCAATTTCTTTTTCATCGCTGTGAAACTATCAATTGTATACTGAACGTCCTCAAGCGTATGTGATGCTGTAGGAATCAAACGCAACATGATAACGTCTTTCGGTACAACTGGATAGATTACAATCGAACAGAAAATGTTGTAGTTCTCACGAAGATCGAATGTCAAATTCGTTGCTTCTGCAAGATTCCCTTCAAGGAAAACAGGCGTTACCGCTGAGTTTGTCACACCGATATCAAATCCAGCTTTCACCAAACCTTTTTGAAGAGCAGATGCCACTTTCCACAAGTTTTCTTTGTGTTCTGGTTGGTCTCTTAATAATTCCAATCGTTTTCTCGCGCCAACAACTAGAGGCATTGGCAATGATTTAGCAAATACTTGCGAACGCATATTGTAACGCAAGAACTCAACGATTTGCTCATCAGCACAGATAAATGCACCAATTGAAGCCATTGCCTTTGCGAATGTTCCAAATAAAATGTCAATTTCATCCTGAACGCCTTGAGCTTCTCCAGATCCTTGTCCAGTTTCACCAACCGTACCAAATCCATGAGCATCATCAACAAACAATCTGAAATTGAATTTTCCTGATTTTCTAAATTCAACGATATCTTTCAATCGTCCTTGATCTCCTGCCATTCCGAAAACTCCCTCAGTAATAACAAGAATACCGCCGTCTGTTTTTTCAACGATACGAGTGGCGCGCTCCAATTGCTTCTCAAAGCTTTCCATGTCGTTGTGTTTAAACACGAAACGTTTTCCAGCGTGTAAACGCATCCCGTCAAGGATACAAGCGTGTGATTCACTATCGTAGACAATCACGTCATTTCGGTTCACCATGCAGTCGATTGCTGAAACCATTCCTTGGTATCCAAAGTTGAGAAGAATCGTATCTTCTTTCCCCATGAATTCAGAAATCTCGTTTTCAAGAAGTTCGTGCATGTTTGTTTGACCAGTCATCATCCTTGAGCCCATTGGATAAGCCAATCCCCATTCAGCAGAGGCATCGGCATCTGCCTTACGTACTTCTGGATGATTCGCTAAACCAAGGTAATTGTTCACGGACCAAACTAGACATTCCTTACCACGGAAAATCATTTTGTTTCCAATCTCACCTTCTAATTTCGGGAATGTAAAATACCCATGAACCCCTTTGGAATGCTGTCCAATAGGTCCTCTGTTTTTCTTAATCTTGTCAAATATGTCTTGAGCCATATATGTGTTTTTAGAGTCTCGGTCACTGGAATATTCCAGGGCACCTACACTTTAATTTCGCCCCAAAAGTAGTGTATTTTCGACAACAAGCCTTGAAAGAGCGTGATTTTTATCAACAAACGGACTGTGAATCAGTTTTACAGTTTTTGATCTAAAAGGTATAGAAATGAGGCGATTGCAGCACATCCAAGCTCTAATTCTCGCTTGTTTACATTTTCAAAAACATCGCTTGGCGCGTGGTGAAAATCAAAATAACGCTGAGAATCAGGAACAAAGCCAAAAAGTGGAATTCCATCGACGACTTTTTTTAGAGGTCCGATATCGACGCCACCATATCCTTTTTCAAAGACATGCAAGTCGTACGCCGTGAAGTAGTGTTCCATAGATTCAAGAAAGGCAACCTGCTCATCAGTTCCATCACAGCTAAATCCTCGTGGAGCAAAACCACCTCGATCACTTTCCAAAGCGGCAATATGTTTTTCGTGCGTTCGCTCTTTTACCAATGTTGCATAGGATTCGCCACCTCGATTGCCATTTTCTTCATTCATAAAGAATACGACACGCAAAGTATTTTTTGGAGTATAATCCATTTCCTTGAGAATTCGCAATGCCTCCAATGAATGAACAATGCCTGCTCCATCATCATGTGCACCTTCACCTGTATCCCAAGAATCAAGGTGTCCACCAAACGTAATGATATTGTTGGGGTTTTCAGCTCCTGTCAATTCTCCGATAACGTTGTAAGAAGTGGCGTCTGGATAATCGCGACAGTCCATTTCAAGAACAAAATTCACTTTGTCTCCCTTCGAAAGCAGTACCGATAATTTTTCTGCGTCCAAAGTTGACAAGGCAGCAGCTGGAATTTTTTCTACGCTATCCACATAGTACATTCCACCAGTATGTGGATGTTCATCAAGAGGAAGGCCCAACGAGCGAATTAGAACTGCTTTTGCCCCCAGTTGACTTGATTCAATCGCCCCTAAGCCACGCACTGGCCAGCAACCTCCGTATGCTTTAAACGTATTAATTTGTTGCTCATCCATTGGTTGATTAATGAAAATAATTTTCCCCTGGGTAGTTTTGTTCGACTTCAAATTTCTGAGCTGTTCGAGTGTTGAAAATTCAATGACTTCTCCTTCGAGAATGCCATTTGTACCAATAGAGCCTCCTAAGGCGAGTAAGCTGACCTTGTTTAATTCACCATTTTTCAATTTGATCCAGCCAGCTTCTTTTGTTCCCCTTTCCCAATGAGGAACTTGAATTTCCTGTAGGTAGACCTTGTCGAAGTTATATTCCTTCATTTTCTGTTCACCCCATTTTACAGCCATTTCGGCCTCAGCCGAACCTGTTATTCTGGCTCCGATGTCTTTGCAAAGGCTTCGAAGGTCTTCATACGATTTTCCGTGCGACAGTGCTTCGTTGTACACGTTTCGGATGAATGCAGAGTCTTGTTGCGAAAAACCTAAGAAGGTAATGCCGAGAATATAAGTGGTGATCAATAAACGCATGAGCAATTTTTTAGGCTAAGATAGGAACTATCTTTTTATCCCTGAAAAGTCCAGTCCGCCTGATTGAAGCTCACAACCTTAACTTTATAATTGAGATTTGAGGTGTTGAACAAGTCGTTGTCCAGTTGTATCATTTGAAAATGCATTCGGATGAGGTTCATTCGCATGAATAGCGTACGACCAATCATAATCAAATCCTTCATCTAGGTTGATGATGTCAATGCCTTTTTTCTCTAAGTAAACCAGAAATTGGGCTAGTTTCTCAGGCTCTTCCTCTTCATAAGTTGGGTAGATGACAACATAGAAATTGTCATTCCCGAACTGTTTTGTATAGGTGTTTTTCGACTCCAATACCATTTCGGAGACAAGGTCTAAATGATTTTCTGAGATTGATAATGGGAATTTGATATCAAAATAGTTTACAATACTGGATTGATAAAGGATTTCATAGATGCTAGACGTAAAGGGGCGTCCGTTTTTAAATGTTTTGTTTCGCTTTAGATGCCCATCTGCCATTTCATAATAGGGCGCATTGTACAACCATTGGGTGTAATGGTCCATACTACCAATTGAGCGTTCAATATGATCCCAATAAAAAATGTAAAATGCGGCTCCATTTTTTTCGTGTGTGGGTATAGCCTCACGGAGATTTTGGTATTGCAATCGCGCCAACATGTGATTTGTTCCATAACCAGAGTAGCCATAGTTGTAGGAATTGTAATCACTGTGGTTCTGGAACTGGTAGGGGAGGGTTTGGTCATCATCTAGACCATAGCCAAATGCAATTGAACAACCGAAAAACAAGGCATATTTTGATTTTAATGAGTCATGCTTTGGCGTTATCCGTTCATGGCTGCTTCCGATGGTATAATTGACGTCAAAAATTGTTTCTCCGTTTATGACTTTCTTATCCTCGACAATTGAATCTGCGTAAGGGACATATCCAAAAACATTAGCAACATGCGTCTCTTCTACGTCAGGGAGTTCAAAATTGAATTTGTTCTTTTCAGGAAATCCTAAGAGAAAGAAGCAGCATAACTCAACACTAAAAATAAGCAGCAACAGTACTCCAATGTTCGCAAAGAGAATTTTTTTCGTTTTGAATAAGAAAATGGATGTCGCAAGTGACAGTGTTATGTATCCAATTAAACCAAATATAGTTGAGCTCGGAGGGATTGAAGACGTTTCGCCATTGCACAAAACCTTAGAAATAATTAGGAATAGAATTCCCAGAATTAGAAGAGTTGCGATCAACTTATTATCACGAAAAAATGATTTGATTTTATTCAAAAGATGACTCATAGTGGTTGAAATGGCAATATGGATTCAAAAAAATCCCCATATCACAGTACTTAAATAACGATTAGTTGAACACGAACGTTGGTGATTGATTTGCTTGAAATAGACTCAAAAACAAAATTCACGTACAAAGTTTTCTCCATTGTTCTGAATGGCAGACCGATAGTGTTCAAATAAAATTCGATAGTGGTTAGAAAAAAAATCGACTAATCGACATAGGATTGCGAAAGATGAGACGGTATTTATATCTTTAAATTATCTTTGCTCAAAAATAGAATAAATGTCATTAAAATGTGGAATTGTAGGTTTGCCAAACGTTGGTAAATCGACCCTGTTTAACTGTCTTTCAAATGCTAAAGCGCAGTCAGCAAATTATCCGTTTTGTACTATTGAGCCGAACATTGGAACGATTTCAGTTCCAGATGAGCGTCTGGAAAAGTTGGAAGCAATTGTGAACCCTCAACGCGTTATGCCGACGACTATGGAAATAGTCGACATTGCTGGATTAGTGAAAGGAGCATCCAAGGGTGAAGGGCTGGGAAATCAATTTCTGGCAAATATTCGAGAAACGGATGCCATTATTCACGTTTTGAGATGTTTTGACGATGGCAACGTTGTTCATGTTGACGGATCAGTTGATCCCGTGCGCGATAAGGAGGTGATAGATATTGAACTTCAATTAAAGGATTTAGAAAGTATTGAAAAACGCGTTAGTTCTTTGGCTCGTGTGATCAAATCTGGAGACAAGGATGCTATTAAAGAGCATGAACTTGGGACAAAAATTCAAGAAGCACTTGAAGCTGGGATATCGGTTCGAGCGCTGGATTTTGATGAGAAAGAAATGGAGATCGTGAAGCAATTTCAGTTGATTACTTCAAAGCCTGTGATGTATCTCTGCAATGTAGATGAAGCTTCTGTTAAGAGCGGAAATGCGCATGTTGATGCGGTGAAAGAAGCAGTGAAGGACGAGAACGCAGAAGTATTGGTGATTGGTGCAGCTATTGAGTCTGATATTACTGAATTGGAAACGTACGAAGAACGTCAAATGTTTTTGGACGAGTTAGAACTCGATGAGCCAGGTGTGAATCGTTTGATTCGTTCAGCCTATAAATTGTTGGATTTGGACACCTATTTCACAGCAGGAGAGAAGGAAGTGCGTGCATGGACAATCAAGAAAGGAATGACAGCACCACAAGCAGCAGGTGTAATTCACACGGATTTTGAAAAAGGATTTATTCGTGCTGAAGTGATGAAATATGCTGATTTTGTTGAGTTAGGAAGTGAGGCAGCCGTTAAGGAAGCTGGAAAATTTAAAGTTGAAGGAAAAGAATATATTGTTGAAGATGGAGATGTGATGCATTTTAGATTTAATGTCTAAGATCTATTATCCAATTATAAAAAAGAATTATGAGTATAGCAGCAAACAACCCCAATTTGAAATCATGGATTGAAGTTCCTGAAAATTCAGATTTCCCAATTCAAAACATTCCATTTGGAATAATTAAAACTGAAGGTGATACAGCACGTGTTGCGACACGTATTGGTGACACGGTGATTGACTTAAAGGTTTTATTTGATTTTGGATACTTTGCAGACCTCCATTTTGGGTTGGATGATTTTGATACGGATTCGTTGAACAACATGATGCGAAGAGGTAAGCAAGGTACGCGTGATTTGCGAAGTAGAATTTCTGAGTTATTTGAGGCTTCAAATGGAGATCTTAAAAACAATGAGAATCATTTGAATCAAGCATTGATTGCTTTGGATAAGGTGGAGATGGTAATGCCTGTTCATGTGGGAGATTACACCGATTTTTACTCAAGCGAACAGCACGCTTATAATGTTGGTTGCATGTTCAGAGATCCAGACAATGCATTGTTGCCTAATTGGAAATACCTTCCAGTTGGATACCACGGTAGAGCGTCTTCAATTGTTGTTTCTGGAACGCCAATGCACAGACCAAAAGGGCAGCAAAAGCCAAGTGATACGGAACCTCCAGTGTTTGGACCGTGTAAATTGCTTGATTTTGAACTGGAAATGGCGTTTGTTACCTATCAAGGTAAACCTCTGGGAGATTCTATCTCAACGGCTGAAGCAGACGACTATATTTTTGGAATGTGTTTATTCAACGATTGGTCAGCTAGAGATATTCAGAAGTGGGAATATGTTCCACTTGGACCATTTTTAGCAAAGAGTTTTGCAACGCATGTTTCACCATGGATCGTAACGCTTGATGCTTTGGAACCGTTCAGAGTGTCTGGCCCTGTGCAAGATCCAAAAGTGCTTCCTTATTTGGAGTACAGTGGAGATAAGCATGTGGACATTAATATTCAAGTTGCAATTCAACCTGAAAACAGCGAAGAAAAAGTAGTTTCCAATTCGAATTACAAATACATGTATTGGAATATGAACCAACAGTTGGCGCACCATACTATAAATGGTTGTAATGTCAGAGCTGGTGATATGATGGCTTCTGGAACGATCTCTGGAGCCGAAGAAGGACAATACGGTTCAATGCTTGAAATCTCATGGAAGGGAACAAAGCCTGTTCCTATGCCTGATGGTTCTGAGCGAAAATTTATTGCTGATTACGATACGGTTATTATGCGTGGATATAGTGAGAAAGATGGAGTTCGCGTTGGATTCGGAGAGGTAACAGCGAAAATATTGCCAGCGAAATAAATGAGTGACGAAGCACTACATATTGATTTAGAAAAAGAACGGAAAGAAATTCTAAACGCTTTTCGTGGTTTGCTTCGTACGCATAAGAATAGAAGCAAAGAGGATACACGAAAAATCCGTAAAGCATTTGATGTGGCTGTTGAAGCGCACAAAGAAATGCGAAGAAAATCGGGGGAACCTTATATCTATCATCCAATTGCTGTTGCGCGTATCTGTGCGGAAGAAATGGGGATGGGAACCACAGCCATTGTTTGTGCTCTTCTTCATGATACTGTTGAGGATACGCATATTACGCTTGACGATATAGAAGATTTATTTGGAGAAAAGGTTCGACTAATCATTGATGGATTAACGAAGATTCCTGAGGTATTTGATGAAACAGCATCTGTTCAAGCGGAGAATTTCCGTAAAATGGTGCTCACGATTTCTGATGATATCCGTGTAGTCCTTATCAAGCTTGCTGACCGACTTCATAACATGCGTACGCTTTCGAGTATGCGCCATGATAAACAGATTAAAATTGCTTCGGAAACCAAATTCCTATACGCACCCTTGGCACATCGTCTTGGTTTGTATTCTGTAAAGAGTGAGCTAGAAGATTTAGCGTTGCGTTATACGGAGTCTGAGATTTATGGAGAGATTGAAACGGCACTAAAATCTACACAGGACGTACGTAACCGTTTTATTCGAAAATTCACACACCCGATTCGAGAGGCACTCACAAAAGAAGGTTACAACTTCAAGATAAAGGTTAGAACGAAGTCTATTTCATCCATTTGGAGAAAGATGAAGGGCAAAGGGGTTCCGTTTGAAGAGGTCTATGATGTTTTTGCTATTCGAATTATTGTTGATACTCCTCAAGAAGTGGAAAAGTCGGACTGCTGGAGAATTTACAGCATCGTAACCGATTTCTACCAACCAAGCCCTGATCGTTTGCGCGATTGGATTTCAACGCCACGCGCCAATGGTTATGAATCACTCCACACAACGGTGATGTCGCCAACTGGAAAATGGGTGGAGGTTCAAATTCGTTCGCAACGAATGGACGAGATCGCAGAAAGAGGACTGGCAGCACATTACAGGTACAAAGAATCGAAAACAAAAGAGTCGAAATTTGATCGATGGATTTCTGAAATTCGCGATTTGCTAGATAGCCCAGATGCGAACGCAATGGACTTCATCGATGAATTCAAGCTGAACTTATTCAGTGACGAAATTTACATATTTACACCGCGTGGAGATTTACGCGTATTGCCGAATGGAGCCACAATCCTTGATTTTGCGTACGACATCCACACAGATATTGGTGATTCATGCATCGGAGCGAAGGTAAACAACCGTCTCGTGCCGCTCAGTCACCAGTTAACCAGTGGAGATCAGGTGGAAATTATTACTTCATCTAAGCAGAAGCCAAATGAAGAATGGACGCGATTTGTAGTCACAGCGCGTGCAAAGCAAAAGATCAAATCTTCATTAAACGAGGAACGTAAGCGGATTGCACTGGATGGAAAAGAAATCCTTGAGCGCAAATTCAAGCAACACAATATTCGGTTTGCTTCTGAAAACTTGACTGTACTTGAGAAATTCTATAAACTTCCTTCGATAACTGAATTGTATTTCAGAATTGCGAAAGGAAAAATTGATCTCAAAAAGTTGAGAGAGATTGAGAATGTTGCTGGATCGCTTAAATTGGAGAAGAAACCTTCGAATAGAAAGAAGAGTACAGATGTTTATTCAAAAATTGACAATAAGCAGGATACAATCTTAATCGGTGATGATTTCAAGGACATTGATTATAGAATGGCTATTTGTTGTAATCCGATTCCAGGTGATAGGGTTTTTGGTTTTGTAACCATAAATGAAGGAATCAAGATTCACAGGTATAGTTGTCCCAATGCTGAGCATATGCTTTCAAAAATGGCGTACCGCTGTATGAAGGCAACATGGAAAAACACTGAACTGAAGGAGAATATAGCTGCGATTACCGTTCATGGAATTGATCGCTTGGGAATAGTAAATCGTTTAACGGAAATCATCTCCAATCAGCACAACGTGAATATGAAGTCGATTTCATTCGAAACACACGATGGCATTTTTGAAGGACATATGAAGGTGATGGTTTATGATACTGAGCACCTTGAACAGTTGATGCTTAAGTTTGAGCAGGTAGAAGGTGTGCAGCGGGTTGTACGAAAAGCTTCTGAATAATAGCTTCAAATCTTATTGAAGTAAAAGGACTGTTCGGTTCCCTTTGATGAGAGTTCCAAGATATATGTGCCAACATTGAGTTTGTTCAAACTAAGATCAATGTTATGATTCCCTCTTGTAAGTTTAAATTGATGGTTAATGGTTATTTCGGTTCCCATCAAAAGAGAAATGTTCAGGTCTAATGATTGATGTGCCATGATATACAAACGCGAACTTTCCTCTATGGGTAAAGGGTGGATTAATGCATCAAATTCTCGATCATTCCCTGTTTGAATGATATCTGAAGGAGTATTAGAAGTGGGCTCTCTGGGGTGATGGTAAACAGGAGACGTGTAGGAGATAGGTTCAGGTGGAATAGTAATAATTCCCCTGGATTGCCATTCTATAGGTTCTTGAGTTTCAGGTTCTGGCATAATAACTCCAAGTGTCATATTTCCAGCTACAAATATAGAACTCCAAATTATGCATTCAATTTCAGGTTCTATTGCAATAGCACCAGAGAGAATTTCAATCTTCAATTCTTCATTGTTAATGAAATGAGCAACGGAATCCTGACTAATTTCAATTGGCTCAATCAATTCTTCTTCTTCTGATGTTGGTGTAGACGTTTTCGCTTCAATGAATTCTGTTCCGCTTACATTGATTTGTTCAACCAGTTCTCGAGATAAGGTACTCTGACAGCTGAAAAGCGATAAGCCAAAAACAGCAATTAGTGAAAATGTCCAAAGAAACTGAAATGATTCACGATCGCTTTTCGGTTGGAAATTGAATGCATTGAATTCAACCAATTGTGATTTACGAATTCGACCGCAGGCTTTTCCAGAACTACCCATTTCACGTTTGAGAATGTTCTTTATTTCGAATGGAGATTTATCAGTAAAATCGACAACATCAATTGCACATTTTTGACAAAAAGCACCTTTTTCAGTAGGCGTCATTTTTGACCAATCTTCGGAACATGGTTCAGGGATGTTGATTTTCATTTGTGGCAATTGCTATTTTAGAAACGGCATACCAACCAGCTAGTTGCTACGAAGGGTGTTAATGATATGTTAAAGCAGAGAAATCCAGACGAAAATTAGTCCTCGATTGGTTCTGTTTTTTCGGTTTCTTCAGCAATGATGGGGTCGTGGTCCTCAAATAAATCATCTCTATCCTTCGGGCGAAGAGCAGCTTTCCAATTAAATCCAGGAATGAATTGTTCTTCACGTTTGATCTTATCCATTGGATAAAACACTCCGTCTGGTTCCTCAATGTAGGTGATTCCAGTTAGTTCGTTACTGTCAATGTCAATTCGTAAGTCACTGGAATAAAGTCGATTCATACCCATTCTCTTTTTAGTAATGAGACTATCGGTTTTTTCTTCATCTTCCGGATAGAACAAGGTCATTGCATTTCCATTGACAAGAGCTTTGTAAAGATCATTGTCTTTGAAAAAAGCGGTGATATTTCGGCCAGCAATTTGATTGTAATACTGTTCGGGTTCTACTTCCATCAAAATGGATGAATTGGCGTAAATATTCACTTTGTGTATTGTTGAATCGGCGATATCGATATCAATAAAGTCGCCTTTTAATTCTGCATATTCTGACCACACAATAGGATCACGATACATCTTTATCTTGTCCTCATTTTGAGTAAAAACAATACTGTCTGCTCGGCACTGCATCTTGGTAGAAAAGATCTTTGCATTTCGGTATGCCTTAACAATATCTGTACTGTCGAGTTTTTGCGTATACAATGTGTCTGCGTGAATGTATAAGGTGTCGTCATCCATTTCCTTGGTTGCAATTGCATTGTCGGTGATGAAAGAATAATTTAGACTGTCTGATGAATATGCATAATCGCCGTTGAAGGAAATGTTCTGCGTTGTGTCAGCGTAGTAGACGTTACAAATTCCTATGTATTCTCCAGTTTTAGGATAATAAAGTAGCGTATCTCCTGAGATGTAATCTGAATCTTTTGCAATCCAAGCATTCTTTGAGAGTCTGCCTTCACCTGTGTCGATATTGTACCATCCAGATTCACAAAACATTGTTGCATCCTTGCTCTGAATATCAGTTGGTCCATAGAAAAAAGTCTTTTTCTGACTGTAGAGGTATTGCAACGTGTCCGTTTGCATAGACAGGTCTTTACCTTTGTAATCTACATCGTGACTAAAAAAGAAATTTTTTGACTCAGGATGAAAATACCCCACGCGACTAGTTAATACTTCTTGTGATCGTGTACTTTCAACACGCCCACCATGCCTGTAACTTGCTTGCGCTTTTCCAGCATCGTAATCGAGGGTGTCGGTTGTGAGCTTGTATTCACTATCTCGAACACGAACATTGCCCCACAATTTTGCCTTGCGTGTACGACCATCGTAAACTAACGAGTCGCAAAAAAGGTTCAACGTGTCTCGTTTGTTAATGTGCACATGACCGTACGCACGAACGTTCTTGGTTGCTTTATGGTAGTGTGCTGAATCACAGAACATAATATTGCCTTGATATTTGAAGTTAACGTCGCCCAGTAGTCGATGGACACCAGTTTCTTCATTGTACTTCAAAATTTTGGATCCAGGCAATAGTTCAAGCACATCGCTCTGTGCAAATGTATGCGCTGAAATCAAAAAAAGTGCGCTGATAATGAGCGCACTTTTCAATATGTTCTTGTTTATTGTCAAGCTAGCACTTTGTTATTTAATGTCTGCGTACGGTCTGGGCCCACAGAAACCACAGTGATCGGAACTTCCAATTTTTGTTCCAAATATGCCACATATGATTTAAGCGCTGCAGGCGCATCATCGAACGAAGTCAATTTTGTTGTATCACAGTTCCATCCTTCAATATCTTCGTATACCGGAACAACTTCCACGTCATTAACGTCATAAGGGAAGTAATCGTATCTCTCACCATCAATCATATAGTGTGTACATGCGCGAATGGTGTCAAAATTATCCAGAACATCAGCTTTCATCATTGATAATTCCGTAACACCATTTATCATAATGGCATATTTCAATTGAGGAATGTCAACCCATCCACATCTTCTTGGACGACCAGTTGTCGCACCAAATTCAGATCCTTCTTTACGAATTCGTTCTCCAACTTCATCATCCAGTTCAGTAGGGAAGGGGCCACTTCCTACACGCGTACAATACGCTTTAAAGATCCCGATAACTTCTCCAATTTTCGTTGGAGCAACACCTAATCCTGTGCATGTTCCAGCCGTAACCGTATTTGATGAGGTTACAAAAGGGTAAGTTCCAAAGTCAATATCCAACATTGTTCCTTGTGCCCCTTCAGCCAAAACTTTCTTTCCTGCTTTAATTGCATCATTGATGTATTGTTCGCTATCCACTGCAGGAATTTCCTTCAAAAGCTCAATCGCTTTCATCCAAGGACCTTCAAGTTCCGTTAAGTCGTATTCGAAGTCAGGATAACGCATAAGCATTGCCTTGTGTTTCTCAACGAGGGCTTTGTATTTCTCTTCGAACTTCGGAGAATAGATGTCACCCACTCTTAATCCATTTCTACCCGTTTTGTCCATGTATGTTGGACCAATTCCCTTCAGTGTTGAACCAATCTTATTCTTTCCTTTTGCCGCTTCAGAAGCCGCATCCAAAATTCTATGGGTAGGAAGTATCAGATGCGCTTTCTTGGAGATGATCAATCGTGATTTGAAATCAATATTGAACGGACTCATTTTGTCCAATTCTCCCTGGAAAATAACAGGGTCAATAACAACACCATTACCAACAAGATTAATAACATCATCTCTGAAAATTCCAGAAGGAATGGTATGAAGGACATGTTTTATACCATTGAATTCCAGCGTATGTCCAGCATTTGGACCACCTTGAAAACGCGCGATAATGTCGTACTTAGGTGTGAGAACATCAACAATTTTCCCCTTTCCTTCGTCTCCCCATTGTAAACCGAGTAATACGTCTACTTTCATTGTATTTTTTTAAAGTGATTGATGGCATCCTCTTGAGAATCATAGATCGTATAGATTTCATCCAATTTCGAAATCTTGAATATTTTCTCAACGTTACCAGAAATATTTATTAGAACGAGTTCGCCTCCCATAATGCGTGTCTTGGTGAGGGTTCTCATAAAAAAGCTAATTCCAGATGAATTTGTGTGTGTCAGGTCCTTTAAATCAAAAACTACGCGGTAATAATTTTGATTCAACTTATTGAACACTTCTTTTTCCAATTCTTCATAATCATTTTCCGAGGTGATTTTACCTTGAAATTTATAAATCACAATCGGGTCAAGGATTTCTATGTCATAGTGTAAATTCAAACTACTTCTTTTTATCTCCCTTTCGTACTCCGTAGAAATACAGTGAGTGGTGCTGAATTTCGATATCAAAAATTTCTTCGATAGTCGATTTGATATGCTGAATACGTGGGTCACAAAACTCGAGAAGCTCTCCACTGTCCGTTAGAACAATGTGATCGTGCTGCGTGGAGCCATGTGACTTTTCAAATTGAGCAATGTTCTTTCCGAACTGATGTTTTCGGACGAGACTACACGCGAGAAGTAACTCGATTGTATTGTATAGCGTAGCACGTGACACGCGGTAATTCTGATTTTTCATCTCAACATATAAGG
>CAJQJL010000098.1 GCA_905478665.1 uncultured Flavobacteriales bacterium | reverse complement strand
GATATATTTCTCGGATCTAACGATTGAAGAAGACAATATTCGCAATTTCTCGACTACGGCGAAGGCATGGGTAAGACTAAGATTCGTTAATCAAGCTCCCGCAGACCCAACAGATTTACTCCGTTACCTAAAACAATCTGGTAAAGTAGGCTGTTCGGAATGCCACACTACAGAAGAGCAATTTCTATCAGGCATTGTGGACACTGTTATTCGATGTGCTACGGACGGTAACACTACCTTTTCTTATTTCTACGACGTCATAGGTGCATCAGATCAAGGAATTAAATCTGCAAATGCTGTAGCTTTCGATACCACTGAGATTTTATTGAATTATTAATACGATTATCGCTCCTCTATAATTAGGAATTAGCGACAGATTGTTAATCGCTTCGAAGTAGAGGATGATTTTGTGCGGAAATTGAGATGGTACATGCCATTTTCGAGCTCTAAAAGGCTGATCGTCGAGGGCAAAGTCAACTTTTTACTTCTCACCACTCTACCCAATAGATCCAAAACTTCCATATAAACAGGCTCGCTCACCTGCGCCTCTACATGAAGAATTCCAGTCGAAGGGTTCGGGAAGATAGATAGTGGGAATTCAGATTCAGTCAAATGGTACAACTCAACTAATTCTTCAATAACAAAAGGTGTGATTGTCCATTCCTGAGGATAATCATCGTTAGGTCCTATCTTTGCGACATATACACGACTCGGTCCATCGACGTATTGCTCATGCGTTCGACCAACTCCAATTGCACCACCATCACTTGTTGGAATCAACTCATTAATTTCATCTGGCAGGGCGAAATTCACAACAACCCCTGTTTGCTCCCATCCCATAACTCCATCGTGTTTGGATATAGCGGCAGCATTTCCTGTTCCAGCTGACCATTGATCAAAATAGTTCCACCCAATATATCTTTTAGAAGCCAAACCATAAGTGGTCACCAACCTATACTCTTGGATGCCTGCAGCATTGCCGTTACTAATATCTATGACATTTCCATCCAATTGCATGCGTATAAATAGGTAATCTATCGATTGATGACTAGGCCCTTCTACATGACCAACAGCCACCAACTCATTGGCAACAGTGTCTACACAAGCACCATGGATGTAATAATTTCCATCCGTACCCAGTGTGTCCTCCCATAAAACAGTCCCATTCTCATGAAAGCACATGACATAAGCCTTATTCAAAAGAGAATCGGTCACAAAAGTTGATCCGAAGGCATAGTATATGGAATCATTTAGTTGAACAACTGATTCGAGCAGATCATCACCATACTCGCCAATTTGTTTCGTCCAAAGTGTATCGCCATTTAGATCTGTTCTAACCATATACATATCGAGATCATTAAGAACTGTAGAAGCAGATTCCCCCACCATAATGACACCACCATCACTTGTTGTCGCTGCATCGTGAACCCTATCCCAACCATAGTCACCGTAGGCGCGCTCCCATAAAAGTTGTCCGTTTAAATCTGTTTTCGCGAGGTAAAAGTCGTACGCTCCATTTCCAATCGAATTGGTGAAACCAGCAATGTAGAAGAATGATCCTGGCACATACAAAACACGCCGACCCTCCTCTGCTTCACTTCCACCATAATCAAGAGACCAAACATAATTACCTAGACTGTCTAGCTTTAACAAAAAAGCCTGAGAAGCCGTCCCATCAAAGCTACTTGATGACCCCGTAACGATGTAACTACTATCTTCTAGCTGGACAACACCATTGGCACCATCCTCATCATTTCCAGAATAAACACGAAAGAATTTAGCCTGTCCAAAGGCAGATTGAATCAAAAATAAAAAAAGGATTAGAAGTAAGGCTCGCATAATACTTGCTGAAAGTATTGATTTCACTTAACACCACCAAAAAAGACCTTACAATTCCGTGTGTATCAATTGTTACAGGGTTCCTTTAAGTATTCCTCATAGTCCTCTGATATTCCTATACCTCCATCATAGGGAGCTTCGATAAAATCTGGAACACATTGAATTTCTTCGATATCAGGAGGAGGAATCACACTATTCTCAACCTCTCCAGAGTCACATACTGCAACTGGAGGCTCTTCAACATCATCCAATGTTACAAGTTCCTGAATATTTTTTATTGTTTCTTCACTTTCAGAAGAAGAACAACTGAAAAGCGACAAGCCGAACACGACAATTAAAGAAAAAGCCATAGCACGCTGCACTGATTTTGTAGAATCAAATTGCCATAGTTCAAATTCGCTATTCAACATTCGTTCCTGCTCTGGGTAAATATGTCCGCAAATTTTCCCTCCCAAATTATCACGAAGAATCGATTTAATTTCAGAACTCGGTTTATCAGTAAAATCAATCACATCAATAGCGCACTTGTTACAAAATGCTCCCTTTTCTGTTGGCATCATTTTGTTCCAATCCTCTGAACAAGGTTTCTGAATTCCTACATGCTTAATTCCAGCCATCTCAATCTACAATTTAATGAACTTTGTTGAATTACTGTAGCTTTTCGAGCGCGTTATTACAAGATATGTTCCCGATTGTCGATCCATAAGGTCTATATCGAAATGATGCGTTCCACGCTCTAACTCACCTTCATAAAGATTACGTAAATGCTTACCACTCATGCTATACAAACCAACAACCACCATCTCTTTGGCGGGCACTTTCAATTCATAGGTACTTTTGACAACCATAGGATTCGGAAAAACCTTTGAATCGAATTCATCAGGAAATGGAATTCCATTTTCATCCAATTCTTGCTGCTTATCAGTAAGTAATACATCTTCCTTTAAGAATTGATCAACTTCAATTGTCCTTACCATCACCCCGAGC
>CAJQJL010000097.1 GCA_905478665.1 uncultured Flavobacteriales bacterium | reverse complement strand
TGTTTGGCGCTGAACTCTCGATTCCTCCATAGATATAACCAACGAGCGTTTTTGCTTGTGGAATTGCATTCAAATCCAAGATTTCATTGGTATAGTACATATCAACGGGAATAAATTCGGCTCCTGCTCCAACCAAGGCTGGCATTTCAATGTATCCGAGATCCGTTTCCTGCATTGTTCCATTGGCTGAACGCGTGACTTTACTAATTGTTTTTACAAAAGGAACGTCGAGGTCTTCTACCAAGTTGTTCTGCGCATCAAGTGTGAATTGACTCATACCTCCAAAAAAGAGTGTATGCATCGTTGTTGCATTCGCATCGTGAATTGGAAGTTTAGCACTGTGGTACTGACTTAAATACTGATTAAAACTGTTGTTCACTGTGTATCCACTTGACGTGATGTCAACTGAATTCAAATAAGGCATATCATTCGGATCAAACACGCCCGAAAAAGCTGTAAATCCATTGGTTCCATTTGGGAAAACCTGAGGAACCATGTTATAATCTCTTCTATGCAAATTTACCGTATCCGTTTGTGCTGAATAATTGCTGATTGACAAATTTACACCATCATCGTCTATGTTGAATGTTCTGATTTCATTGGAGTATTGTTGTACGAATCCAGGTCCGTTGTTGGGTCCCATTGGGTTGTATGCTCCGTCGAATAGTTGTCCTCCCACGAGGTAAAACAAATCATCCATGATCCCTAACTGACCGCCAGTGACTTTAATGTTTTGATCTGTAAGTTGTCTGAAGTACGGGGTGATGCTTGTTCCTGCAATGATTGCATCCGCCAATTCGTTAAGGGAAACGGCTGTGAGATTCGGAAAAGTAACGTGGTCAGCGATTGTGGCACTGTAACCATACCCACCAATAATGTACAGCATACTATCGCGTTGTTTAAATTCTTGATTGGTAGATTGGAGCTGTTCAGACAAGGATGTTGAAAGAACACTCAGGGGTGCAGACCAAACTTGCTCACTTACTGGGTCGATTACGAATATCTCTTTATTGTTATCCTGATCCAAAAATGCAGCCCACGGTTGGCGACGATGAAGTCCATCTATTCTCCCGCCAATGATCACCCATTTGGCGTCATCCGTTAAACCATAACTGTACGAATGCACTCCAGGCACAGAGGGAATTGTCAATGGTTCTATTTCAACTAGAAACTCTTCGGGTGATTGGGCATGTCCTAAAAAAGACAGCAAGGATAAAAACGCGAGGAAATACTTCATAAACTACTTTTTTTAAATTGAAATTTCAATTTATGGTTATCAACTGCGCAAGTTAAAGAGCAATCGTTGAATAGAATGTAACGTGGGTGACACAAGAGTTTTGAAGAAGATCTTTGCTAACATAATTGCTGCATAAATATGTCGTGAATTTGAAGAACATCAAACCTTGACTTTCGAATAAAAATTGTAAATTCTCAGAATGAAAATAATCATACAAATTAGTCTAGGTCTCTTC
Organism: uncultured Flavobacteriales bacterium; assembly: GCA_905478665.1. Classification (GTDB taxonomy): domain Bacteria; phylum Bacteroidota; class Bacteroidia; order Flavobacteriales_D; family Crocinitomicaceae; genus UBA4466. Next base: position 45,177 of record CAJQJL010000097.1, on the reverse strand, counting down.
TTTCTTTTGTTTGCCAAAAGCGCATTCTCACAAAACGACTCCTTGAATATGACACCTTTTACCATTGGTGAATCGATCAGCTTCTATTCTCAACAACTTGAGCAGAAACGATTGCTCAATATTTACCTACCGAGTGGTTACCATCCTGATTCGCTAAAAGAATATCCCGTGATTTATTTACTGGATGGTTCTGCTGACGAAGATTTCATTCACATCGCTGGCTTGGTGCAGTTTTGTTCATTTCCATGGATTCATATCCTCCCCGAAACAATTGTTGTTGGTATCGCAAACGTTGATCGAAAGCACGACTTTACGTACCCGACAAAAAACGAAGTGGATAAAGCGGACTTTCCAACCACGGGAGGTTCCGAGAAGTTTATCCAATTTCTGGAACTCGAACTGATTCCACTAATAGAACGCTCTTACAAAGTGGGTTCGGAACACTCAATCATTGGACAATCCTTGGGAGGACTCTTAGCGTCTGAAATACTCTTGAGTAAACCTCATCTGTTCGATAATTATCTAATTATAAGTCCCAGTTTGTGGTGGGATGATGAATCACTCTTAAAACGCGATTTACCAGATCTCAGCATGGTGAAATCGGTCTATGTTGGCGTTGGTAAAGAGGGCGAAATCATGGAACGCGTTGCGAAAGAACTCCATGCTAAAATCGAAGAATCCGATGACAGCAACTTTCCTTTGTTTTTTGAATTTTTCGAGGATCAAAACCACGGTGACGTTCTTCATCTTGCAGCGTATAGCGCGTTCGTGAAACTTTTTAGTTCTCGGGAATAGACGTTTCTTCTTTAGCTATTTTCCTATTTTTGAACTAACTATGTTCACCCTATGAAAACACCTTTTGGAATTGCACTAATCATCTTCGCTACTGGATTTTTCAGTTGTACGGAAGCCCCTGCTATAGAACGTGATTTGAGTGAACCGGAAACGGTTACGCAAGAACAAAACGAACACGAGAACATTGCTGACGAACCAAGTTCAGAAGTTGATTTGGAAGAAATCACCTATAACACCTATTGCAACGATCGCTTCCATTTCTGCATTGCTTACCCATCTGAAATTCTCATAGCACAGGGGGAATCGGATAGCAGAGACGGTCAAATCTTTAAATCCAACGATGGAGAAAACACCTTGTGGGTATACCGTGATTATCGCGACAATATGGAACCCAGTGAATACACAATTGAAACCGCGTACACAGAAGACCTTGAACCCACTGTTGAAAAATCGGTGACTTACAATAAATTGGGAACTGACTACTATGTCGTTTCGGGTTATGTCGACGGCAAAATCTATTATCAAAAAACAATGATGCTTGAGGGCGAACTGATGACAGCGCTGATTGAATACAGTAAAAAGGACAAAGCTGTCTACGGTCAAATTTCCAAAAAGATATTTAGCTCCTTCGAATAGATCCGAGGGCATCAAGACCAATAAAAAATCCCCAACACATATATGCTGGGGATTCTTAACTTAAAACTGCATTATGCAGCGTTACCAGGGTTGCCATCATCTGGTTCCTCGGGCGCATCCTTGGACGCTTCATCCGAGCCCGATTTAGTTGCCTTCAAATGAACGACGACGCGTGCATTGAAGTACTTGTTATGGAAATCGAGATCTATGCCTTTTAAGATTACGACATAAGAGTCGAGTTGATCGCGCAAGAGCGCATCAATTTCAGCCACTGTGCGATCGATGTCCATGGTTACCGTCTTGCGGTCAATAACAAGGTCGCGCGGCATTCCATTAACCGTTTCCAGTTCGTCGCGTGCTTCAAGCAGTGCGTTGAACTTCTCATCCGATAAACCGAAATCCTTCAACTCTTCACGGTATTCTTCAGCTTTTCCGATCAATAGATTTAACCATTGCATCGTTTCGTAGTTGCTACCGTGGTAAAAGCGAGAGGCTCCGAATTTTACCTGCTTGTACAACTCCGTGTTGTAGGTTACAGATGCCAATGCTCTAAGTGCCCGTTGGACCTTTTTTGCACGTTCGGCAACTTCTTTACGCTTCGATCGCTTGGTAGCGCCAGAGCCTTGTGTGATAAAGGACTGTTGAAAGCCCAATCGCTCCAGTTGTGTTAGTTTTTCCATAAACACATCCCGTGTTCTCTGGAAGGCTGGCAACACACTCCAGCTTTCTGTGTGGTCGTCAATGACTTTGCGTACAGCTTTGTACATTGATAACCGATTTTTGTAGATAACTTTCATCGTTATTTGTGTTGTGTTCAGCCGTTTCTTCAGGACTTTCCTTCCGACGTACCGAACTGTTAGTTGCTATGTACGCATATATTCCAACACCGTGCCAAACGTACTTTTCAAAATCTTAAATATTGTTAAGCAAATCGTTTTTGCCAGTGTTTATGGGCTTTGCGAAGCCATGCAAATCGTGTTCCATGGAATGCTCTAGGTATTGCAAACCTTGCGATTGGGGTAGAAAAGGATGCGTAAGGCGTAGAACCTTCTGCGCGATGTGTTACATGTTTACCGTTTGGAGTAACAAAAAATCTACGAGGTGTAGAATGATTTGCGTGCGGTGTTACAACCTTTCCATTTGCTGTTGAAAAGGAAGTGTGAGAGGTTACAGGATTTCAGTTTGGATTGGAACAAATGGTCTAGAGAGTAGAAATGGCTTTGTGTAGAACCGAAGGAATTGTGAGAGGAGTTAGGATTTGTGCAGATGGAGTTAGGAAGAAAGGATTGGGAGGAATTGGAACGGGAGTAATAATAAGAGCAAGGCTGTTTGGAGTAAATAAAAAATGCCCCACTAGTTTTCACCAATGGAGCACAATTATATAAATTCTTTATACTAAAGTACAGAATGCCTACTTAGCACGCTGCATAGGGATCGTCTTCGGGCTTGGCTTATCAGGATTCCAACAAATATTAACCGTTGTCTCCGTTAAATCAGTCACCAACCATTCTTGTCCTGTGGTGTTTTGCGTGACCAATTTGATGCGCTCATCACTAATGACTTCCCACGTTCCACTTGCATTCACCGCTCCCATTTTCTGAGAAAAGGTTCCATCTTCTCCAAACGTAAGGTCCATTCTCACCCCAGCAGTAGCAGCATCAACAGTCCATTCGCCTACCAGTCCTTCAAAATTACCCAAAACAGATACTTCTTCTTCTGGTTCTGGCGCAGACTCTTGCTCTACAGTTTCAGCTTCAACCTCTGTGTCGCTTTCTACTTCTTCTGCCTCATTTGTGACTTCACTTGAACATGCCGTAAATGTGAAGACTGCAAACGAAAAGAGGGCGATCGTTAAAATAGCTTTTTTCATAGTTTAGTTTTTTTACAAAAATAAAAGTTCTTTGTTTTACGACCAGTAAAAGTACGGGAGAATATCTTCGATACACATCGTTTTACCTCGTCCAAGGTTCTTTATCGCGCACATTTAAAAAGGTCTTCCCATCATAAAGACTAATGCCTTTCCACGTACCAAACCAAAGCTGTCCTTTTTGATCTTCCATAATGCTTTGCACCCCATTCGTGGTTAGTCCGTCCTTCTCTGTGAATAACGTAAATGATTTTCCGTCGAACCGATAAACGCCATGGTGTTCAACCGCGAACCAGATATTTCCTTTATTATCCTCACAAAAATTATAGGCTTCCAATCCCCTGATGGTTCCATTCATTGTGAAGTTTTCAAACGTTTTACCATCGTACCGACTTACTCCTCCGTAAAAAGTGCTGATCCAAATATTCCCGTCTTTGTCTTCCAACAAATCAGCAATAGTGTTATCGGGAAGACCGTCTTCCTTGGTAAAGTGCGTAAATGTTTCTCCGTCGTATAAGCAAATCCCAAATCCGTCGGTAACAAACCACAAATTACCGTTTCGATCTTCCAATATTCGCGAAACACGCTTATCTGAGATCATGGATTGTGGCTTGGCAATCGCTGGTTTTGGAAGTGGAAAAGCAGTAAAGCGTTCCCCATCAAATTGATAAACCCCTTCAACCGTTCCAATCCAAAACAGTCCGTTACGATCAATTGTCAAACCCCAAATTTCATTGGCCAGCAATCCGCCCTCTATTGTAAAGTTGGTAAATGATACTCCATCATATTTGGTGAGACCTCCAGAAGTTCCGAACCATACATTTCCTTTGTCATCCTCAACAATTCCGCGCACGGCAGTTCCACCAAATTGATCTCTATCCGTAAACTGTTCAAGCTCTTCTCCGTTGTAACGAATCACCCAATCGCCATTTGTGCCGAACCAATAATTACCGCTTTTATCTTGATACATCTTCCGAACAAACTCACTTACCATCCCGTTCAAGTTTGAATGCTTTTGTTCAAAAACAGTCTCTACATTTGTGGAAGGGTTTAGGGTTTGTCCCACGCTATAGTTGACGAGGGAGAATGAGAAGATGAGAAAAGAGTATTTGATAATTACGGATTTGTTCTTCATTTGGTTTACTAAGGATCAACAGTAAAGTTAGGTGAATGGAATTACTGCAGCGATATTTTTTTGACCAAGGTTCCTGTGTTGTGCTCTACACGCACGAAGTAAACACCATTTCTGAATGTCGAAAGATCGATTGCGTCACCATTGATTCCATCGGCAAAATAAACTTGCTGACCCATTGAATTGATCAACTGTATCTTGCTCAAATCTTCAAAATTATCCAGAATCAACTGGCGACTGGCGTTATCTACGTATATCGTTCCTGCTTCTTGTATTGCATCTTCTATCGCCAAAGTTCCTGGGCAATCATCGGCTTTTTGGTATAAATCAGCTACACTGTAATTGGTGAACATCTGCTCCGTGGTCTTGTCTGGACAGATCTTGAATATCATCGGGTAATAGACCATGTTGTAATCGGTAAAGACCGTTCGGTCGGCTCCTTCCGCATTGATCTTTGGAATTGTATTTCCAGTCACCCAATCTCCTTGTGTAAAGCCACTGATCCCATAAAACTCATTGTCTCCGTTAAACTCATCGTGTTCAATCATCAATACCCTAATTTGATCCGTACCGTCGGGACCGTACGTTTGGTAGAGGTCTTCGAGCTTTCCTGTATTATGATACGCCCAGCAAGACGGGCAATGACACGCAAAGAATTTGATGAAAACAACCTTGCCCTGATCGAGATAATCGTAGAGGTGATGGGTGTCGCCATCAAGATCGGTTAATACAAAATCGGGAGCTATAGATCCATCGGGAATTTGTGCATCAGCCGACAATGCGACTCCGATTACAAGCAAGAGCGTTCCAAGAATATTTTTCATAAGGTATCTGTTGGTTCAGCGTTACGACGAAGATAACGAATCTCCCTTACATCCTGTTGACCAATTTTTTAGGGCATTTGGGCGGAATAAAACCCAGTTTCTAATTCCAGCTAGTCCCTTCCTTCGAATCTTTGACGGTAATCCCCGCGTTCGCCAGTCCATCACGGATTTTATCTGATGTTCCCCAGTCCTTGTTCTCACGTGCTTCCTGTCTCAGTTCCAGAACCAAATCCATCACTGGAGCCAGTTTATCATCGCCGCCAGACACAGCAGGTGATAAGCCCAAAACATCATGCGTAAAAGCCTTCATTTCACGCTGAAGAAGTTCCAAATCAGTTGCTGTAATGGACGCTTTTCCGTCATTGATAGAGTTGACGTACTTCACCGCATCAAACAAATTGGCTACCAAAATCGGCGCGTTGAAATTGTCATTCATTGCTGCGTAAAAACTATCCACAAGTGCCTGAACATCTTGCGAAGATTCAGATCCAGCATTCAATTTATCCAAATGCGACAAGGCTTCTGTTAATCGCATGTACCCTTTTTCTGCAGCCAACAGTGCGTCTGAAGTAAAATCCAAAGTGCTTCCATAATGAGCCTGCATCATGAAAAAACGCACCACCATGGGGTCGAATGGCTTCTCCATGAATTCGTTTTCACCAGAAAACAACTCGTCAGGTAAAATCGAATTTCCCGTAGACTTGCTCATTTTCTGTCCATTCAACGTGAGCATATTGCCATGCATCCAATACCGAACAGGAGCCACGCCAGTTGAGGCCGTTCCCTGTGCTATTTCGCATTCGTGATGTGGGAATTTCAAATCCATTCCACCACCGTGAATATCAAACTGATCGCCCAAATATTTTGTGCTCATTGCCGAGCATTCCAAATGCCATCCTGGAAATCCAATTCCCCATGGAGAAGGCCATTTCATCAGATGTTCTGCAGAAGCATTCTTCCACAAAGCAAAATCTAATGGAGCGCGTTTTTCACTCTGTCCATCCAGTTCACGAGTATTCGAAATCAAATCTTCAATCTTTCTTCCCGAAAGTTCACCATAAGGGTGCGTTTCGTTGTATTTCTCAACGTCAAAATAAACCGAACCGTTCGATTCATAAGCAAAGCCATTGTCCAAAATCGTTTTGATCAATTCGATCTGCTCAATAATATGACCCGTGGCTGTTGGTTCAATATTGGGCGCAATCGCATTGAATTGATTCATCACCTGATGGAAATCGAGCGTATATTGCTGTACAATCTCCATGGGTTCTAACTGCTCCAAACGTGCTTTTTTCGCAATCTTATCTTCTCCTTGATCGGCGTCATCTACCAAATGTCCAACATCCGTGATATTTCGAACGTAACGTACTTTAAAGCCTAAATGAACGAGGTAGCGATACACCATATCGAAAGAGATAAATGTTCGGCAATTCCCCAAATGGACATTGCTATACACCGTTGGTCCACACACGTACAACCCAACAAAACCTTCCTTTACGGGGGTAAATTTCTCCTTTTCTCCTTTGAGACTATTGTAGATTGTTAAGTTTTCTGCGTGTGCGTTCATTTTCAATACGGTTAATCTGAAAGAACAAATATACTTCTTCTCACAAAATGACTGTGCCAGAAAAGTATGTCAAATTTGACGGTTACGAATTAAACCACTCCTTATCGTAGACATTCATAATAGTCTCAAATGCCGTCCAAAATTCATCCATTGATCCGCCAACATGTCTTCTCATCCAAAAACCCATTGCCATTCCAGGTGTAAATTCAGAGTAATAGCCTTGCTCATAGCCAGGTATTTCATCATCATAGCGTTCTTGTAAATAACGCATCCCATCCATTGTTTTAACACTGGACAGGTATTCATTCGTTGATTTTTCGAGATCATTTGCCTGCAAGTAACGGTAGCTTTCCACCATCAGGCGCATGAAGCGATACATGACGTTGTCATAAACCTCCTGAGCTGTGCGGTCTCCCACCATATCATCTGGCGCAGGAATCAAATTATTCATCGCCCACGTAATTAATTTTGGATTGTAGCGGTGTCCAACCTGATCGTTTCCAAGTCCTCTAAAACCCTGATAGTCTTGAGTGCCAGATAAAAATAAATCCATATCAGCCCAACGCGCATACGGTCGTAAATTGTAGTAACTATGGTCTCGATAGTCCGAATCGTCCACTTCGTAGTTCATGTTAATTGCCTCCTTAAAACTACTGTAGAGAAACAGTCCTCGGAACCCTCCTGTATACAAACCAACACCCGTGTTGTTGATAGAAAAGTTGTCTTCTGACCGGTCATACATATACTCGTAACCGTCCGTAATTGCAAAAGCGTACGTATCCCCCAAGTGAGGGTCATCTGAAAAATGAACGGATTCAGAACCCTTGATCGTAGCGCAGGCTGCTAACGTTAAGATTGTAGCTGATAATAGAAAATAGCGTTTCATCGGTGCTTGCTTTTAATGTGCGTGGAAATACGGATCCGTACAAACCTTATCCGTTCCCGTTCAAAAATACGCATTATCCAATTTCTTACTTGTCAATTCAAATCTTTTAATTACCTTGGTAACTATTAACGTGTAATCAATTACTCCCATGGAAAAGAAAGTCGCTCAAAAAATGCCATATGTCGTAGATGTTGAACCAGGAACCTACGCATGGTGTGCATGTGGTCATTCGTCAAATCAACCGTATTGTGATGGGTCTCACGCGGGATCAGACGTCTCACCTGTAATTGAACAAGTTACAGAAGCGAAAACAGTGGCATGGTGCGGTTGCAAAGCTTCTGGAAACGGAGCATTTTGTGATGGTTCGCATGCCAAGCTGTAGAAAAAAGAACTGACAAATAAACCAATATAGTAGTGGGACTGTTGCCTTCAATTGAAGTGCGCGGTCCCATTTTTTATTGGTCTTAACCGAACTTTTTAGTCCAATCAACGTATAGCTTGTACGCGTGAAAAGATTCGTATTTAGGTCAGATTTCGTATTTATCTATTTTCAGTGTATCTTTGCCGTGTAATTGCCTGACTGTAAAGGGCTGTTAATTTGAAACTACTTATAACCACTACCTATGAGGACACTTTGGAAAAGTATTTTACCCCTTCTTTTTCTATTGATCCAGCATACTGCCTCTGCGCAAATCGACACATTGTTTTGGTTTGCTGCACCTGAAGTATCTGCGTCGGCAGGAGAAAGCCCGGTATACTTACGATTCATGGCCTATGCAGATGATGCGGACATCACCGTTTCTGCACCGGCAGTTGGAAGTACACTTCCGACACAAACTCTAACTGTACTCGCAAACACAGTGGACAGTATCAACCTTACTGCTTGGCTTGCAAGTGTGGAGAGTCCAGCGGCGAATGTGGCTTCTCCGAATGGCATAAAAATCGAAGCGACGAACAACATCAGTGTTCTCTACGAATTGAAAAGTGCTACAAACAAGGAAATTTTCAGTCTGAAAGGAAATAAAGCACTTGGTGATAATTTTTATACGCCCTTTCAAACCTTTTGGGACAACGCGAGTACAACGCCTGCATCCTTTTCTTCCATTGACATTGTTGCAACGGAAGACAATACAACAGTACTTATTACACCAAGAACAGATATTGTCGGACATGTACAAGACGTCTCCTTCTCAGTGGTGCTCAATGAAGGACAAACCTACAGCGCACGTGACATGAATACCACGGGGGCATCAACGCTCGCTGGTTCAATCGTATCTTCAGACAAGCCTGTCGCATTAACGCTCTTTACGGGAGCTGTGAGTGAGTCTGGTTGTGTCAATACAATGGGAGATCAAATAACCACCGAAGCGTATTCAGGTAAGAATTTCATTGTTCATAGCGGTACATCAGGGAATGATCGTGTATACATTTTAGCTACGCAGAATGGTACAAGTATTACCATTGACAATTCAACAACGACTTCAACACTCATCAACTGGGGAGAAACGTATGAAGTCTCTCTTTCAGACGCCATTAATTATATTGCCACATCTAAACCTGTTTATGTATGGCATGCCTCAGGTTACGGTTGCGACATGAGTGGAGCACAAGTTCCTCCTGTATATTGTGCAGGAACTTATGAAACAGCATTTACACGAACAACAAGTGATTCTTTAGGACTAATTCTCTACACACGAAGTGGATTCGAAGGAGATTTCGCATTAAACGGTGTTCCTGCCTTAATCCCTTCTGGTGCATTCACAACGGTACCGGGAACTTCGGGTGAATACAAGGTCGCGGTGATCTACTACAACACAACTGACGTGCCTGTAGATTCATACAACAACGTGACAAATACAGGTGATATCTTTGGTCTTGGTGTAATTCAAGGAAACGGGGGAAATGGAAGTGGATATGCTTATTTCTCTGAATTTGCTTCTTATCCATTTGTTACTGCTGGTATTGATGATACCATTTGTGCAAATACAACTTTACCACTCACTGGAGTAATTGGTGGTGGTAGCGTTACTGGTGTTTGGAGTGGAACTGGTTTTGGAAGCTTTACACAAGCAAACAACGTATTGATTAACGAATATGTTCCAAGTCCATTGGATACCCTGATTTCTCCAATAGAACTAATCTTAACATCTACTGGACCTTGCCCTGTAATTAAAGATACAATCGTACTTGAAGTTCAGCCAGCGCCTATTGTAAGTGCATCTGCCGATCAATCGATTTGTGAAAACAACGCTGTAACTCAACTTGCTGGAGCCATTTCTGGTGGTGCATCTACGGGAATATGGAGCACCATGGGTACAGGAACCTTTAGCCCCGACAATGTAACGTTGGATGCAGATTACATCCCTTCAGCAGCTGACCTCACGGCGGGAAGTGTTCAACTCGTTTTAACATCCACGAATTTTGGTTCCTGTGTCGCGGAAACGGACACCATGGAAATAACCTTCACGATTGCGGCTACGGTTGACGCGGGTGCGGATACAATATATGCTTGTGAAAACAATGCCACGGTCAACTTATTTGGTTCCGTTTCGGGAGTAACATCTACGGGAAAATGGACATCGACAGGAAATGGCATTTTTGGTCCAGACAACCTTAGTTTAACAGCAACTTACCAGCCGAGTCCAGCAGATATTGCTGCAGGTAGTATCTGGATTTACTTAGAGTCCACGTCAAACTTAGCTTGTAATACTGTCTTTGATAGTTTGATCGTGATTTTTACAGCACCACCACTTGTGGATGCTGGAACGAACTCATTGGTTTGTACAAATAATGCCGACATCGTTTTAAATGGAGCGATCAGTGGAGCTACGACAACAGGCGTTTGGACAGGAGGTGCTGGAACGTACTCTCCAAGTGATACCGACTTGAACGCAACATATACGCCAACAGCTGGAGAAATTGCCAGTGGAAACTTATTCCTTACGCTTACATCCACGAACAACAACGGATGCCTGTCAGAAAATGATGCTGTTCAAGTTAGCTTTGTTGCACCGCCGTTTGCGAACTTCAATTTCACAGAAGAGTGCCAGTATGACGCATCTGTCTTCACGGATTTCTCACTGCCTGGTTATGGAAACCTTGATAGTTGGGCATGGGACTTTGGAGATCTCAATACTTCAACGAACCAGAATGAGACGCATCAATACGGAGCACCTGGAACGTATGACGTTCAGTTAATTGTTACCTCAGATGTTGGATGTTCGGACACAAGTTTACAACAAGTGCAAGCATTTGAAATTCCCATCGCGGCGTTTAGTTATACATCTGACTGCCCTAACAACCAAATCATCGTTGATTTTACAGATGAGTCTACAACGGTCAGTGATGCCATCAACTATTGGTTCTACGACTTTGGTGGACAAGGAAGTTCAGCTACGGAAAACCCAACAAATTTATTCTCTGCAAATGGAGATTATACAATCCTGCATATTGTTGAGACCGTAAATGGCTGTTCGGATACTGCTACGCAACTATTGACAATTCCACCATATCCGCAAGCCGGGTTCTCCTATAACACCAACAACGGGTTGAACATTGGTGCCGTATTTAACTTTATCAATACCGCTACGGATGCCAGTACGTATTATTGGGATTTTGGAAACTCGGGGACATCGACAGATGAAAACCCAACGAATACTTATTTCGCAAACGGAGATTACTTCGTTACACAATACGTTTACGGCTCACTTGGTTGCTCTGACAGCGTCACTCAATTGATTACGATCAACACCGTTACTAATGAAATTGTTCAGTTAATTCCAAATGCCATTTCACCAAATGGTGATGACAAGAATGATGTGTGGAAGCTCGAATTCCTTGAATTACTCTACCCGAATTCACATGTAGTGATCTACAATGAATGGGGACAGTTGCTCTTCGAATCTACAGGCTATGCTGAACCTTGGGATGGAACACACAACGGAATAAAGGTTCCAGACGGAACGTACTTCTATGTCCTTAATTTGGATGTCGATGACGACGCGTCGGAAATCTTTAAAGGAACTATTCTCGTACTCAAAAGCAGAAACTAATGGGAAGAATTTTACTAATAACACTGGCACTTTTCGTTACTGGAAATCTACATGCACAACAACGTGCAGTGTATTCGAACTTCCTGCTGAACGATTATTACTACAATCCTGCCATCGCAGGAAGCAAGGATGTACATCTTGCGAACGTAAGCTATCGAAAGCAATGGGTTGGTTTTGATGGAGCACCTTCATTGATCATGGGTAATTTCTATGGTTCAGTAAAAAACAAAGGCAAGCACGGTTATGGGGTTTCACTCGTTTCCGAATCTACGGGATTGACTAACAACACATCCGTTTACCTCAATTACGCGCACCACTTTAAATTGGGCGAAAAAGTAAAACTCGGACTCGGAGTGAAGCCAGGCTTCATGCAATACCGTGTTCGACTTTACGATGCGCAATTGGCAGATGAAGGTGATGAAGTTCTTACAGGGAATATTTATTCAGCAAATGCTTTTGACGTAAGTGCTGGATTCAATTTGTACTCCGAAAAATTCTTTGTGATGGCCTCGGCTCACCACCTTTTAGGAAAATCAATTCAGTTTACTAGCTACAATGAAAACTTAGATTTTCACTACAACGCCATTGCAGGATACAACATCATCTTTAAGAAAAAGAACTTTGTACTGCAGCCAAGTGCTATGGTCAAGTACACAAAACCAATTCCTTTGCAATACAGCGCAATGTTGAAGGCATCCTTTAACAACAAATTCTGGTTTGGCTTCTTGTATCGATCAGACGATGCGATTGGTGTTTCTGCGGGCGTGAACATAAAAGAACGCTTTGGCATATCATACGGTTACGACTACACCATTTCTGGCTTACGTGGTTACCAATCTGGATCGCACGAAGTGATGCTTTCATTTACAATTACCAAGAACAAGCCATCATTGGATGAGGAAGACGAAGACTTAAACAACAGTATCCTTGAAGAGATGCAGAAGAAGATGGACGAAAAGGAAAAAGAAGAGAATAAATAATCGCATATTATGAGATTTTTAAAATACATAGTTCTGTTATTGATGTTCGTGCAAATGAGCGATAATGCAGCACAAGCACAAATTGATTCAGTCTTTTGGTTTGCCCCACCATGGGTTACTCCAGATCATGACGGGAATACGCAAATGGCCTTCCGAATTTCGACATTCGGGAATGCGGCAACTGTAAGAATTCAGCAACCAGCATCAACCTACGATACTACATTCGTTGTTCCTGCGAATTCACTAGCTGACGTTCCGGTAAGTCACCTTGTAAGTACCTTGGAAAGCATGCCAGCGGATAACATTTTAACTTCAGGAGTTAAGATAACCTCCGATGCGTTGATTACGGTTGTTTACGATTTCATTTCGGATATGATTACCATCACACCTGGGAACCCGAACAATCCAGAGACGTACTCTTTAAAAGGACAAAACGGTATGGGAACTGAGTTCGTGGTTCCTTTTCAAACACTTTGGAACAATCGAGTCTTGAGTACGGATAGAAATGGTGATGGATTTGTCACTCAGCCTAAGCAGTACTTCTCTATCGTTGCAACTGAACCCAACACAACTGTATACATTAAACCCAACTGTGATGTCATTGGACATCCTGCGGATATAACATATTCTATAGTCCTTCCCTTTGCTGGAAGCTCCTATACATGTGAAAATGTCGTCATGACCACAAGCAATCCGGGAAGTAGTCTAAGTGGATCTATTGTTTCATCGGACAAACCTGTTTCCGTAACAATTAATGATGACTCTGTAAATCCATCAGGCGGGGGCGGATGCTTTGACCTTATGGGAGATCAAATTGTTCCAACGGATGTTATTGGCAATGAATACATTGTCAATATCGGTGGACTGAATGCAGGTTCAAACGAGTCCATTTTTATTATTCCAGCAGAAAATTTTACAACGATTACAGTAGACGATGCTGGAACGACGACACAATTAATGAATCAAGGGGAAACGTGGCAGTATTCAATTACTGATCCATTAACGCACGTTATAGCCGACAAACCCGTATATCTAATTCACATGTCTGGGTATGGTTGTGAGCTAGGAATAGCAATTCTTCCTCCTCTGAATTGTGCTGGTTCTGATGAGGTTTCTTTTCCAAGAAATAATAATCAAGCATTTTCTCTAAATCTATTATGTGAAACAGGAGATGAATTTGGATTTTCCCTTGTTGCTGGTGGCGGTGGAACAGGAACCATTAACCCTGCTTTGTTTAATCCAGTTCCTGGAACTGCCGGTGCCTGGATGGGGACTCAAATAACTTTTTCAACTGCAGAGATCGTCAGTGGTTTTCAAAACACACTAACAAATTCAATGGGTTATTTCTCCATGGGAGTAATTAATGGAGGGGCAACTTCTGGATGCTTATACCATTACATGTCCTCTTTCCACAGAAAAGTAATTACAAAAGCAGGAAACGATACAACACTTTGTAACGGAGAGCCTTTGGTCGATTTGATCGGTAGCGTTACAGGAGGAACTATAACTGGTGAATGGTCTGTGCTAAACGGAACAGGAACCTTGAATACTCCAACGAATTTGATCACAACATATCAGCCAAGTCCAAGTGATTACGCGCAAGGGTCGTTGACATTTGTTTTGGCTTCAACAGGAAACTGTGAACCTGTCAGAGATACGATGGTCGTAACGTATATTCAATCACCCATCACGGATGCAGGGTTGGATGACACCTATTGTAAAAACAATATCTCAGCAGTTCCTATTAGTGGTAGCGTGAACTTCGCATCAGGAGCTAGCTGGTCTGGTGGTGTTGGAGGTGCATTTGGAAACCCAGGAAGTCTAAGTACCACGTACACACCTTCTCCTACGGATATTGCGAATGACAGTGTTGTGCTTTACCTCACATCAGCAGGAAGCTTTTTCTCTTGCCCCGATGATGAAGATACAGTAGTCATCTACTTTACGGAAGCGCCAAATGTTATTGCTGGTGCCGATTTGGTGTTGTGTGCTTCTCAAGACATTATCAACCTTAATGGTTCCGTTACAGGCGCAACAACTTCAGGACAATGGTCTAGTTCAGGAACGGGTGCATTTGCTCCATCGGAATTATTCCCAGTTACCGATTACCTTGTGAGTTCTGGGGATACCACCGCAGGAAGCATCTACCTGACGCTCGAATCCACGAACAATGGTAACTGCCTGATAGAAAAAGACAGTATTTTAGTCACCTTCCTCGCGGCACCAGATGTTCAAATTCTATCAAGTGACACTGTATGTGCCAACCTAAGTCTACTGGATTTAGATGGTCTTATTTCAGCCGGATTTACACCAACTTGGACAACAACTGGATTTGGTTCAATTGTTTCTCCTGGATCAATTAATACACAGTACAACATTACACCTGTTGATACCACAGCGGGTTACATCGACGTGTTCTTGTCATCAAGTGCAGGGATTTGTCCAACCGTTCAGGATTCTATGCGAATTTACTTCATTCCACCTCCAAATGTGAATGCTGGTCCTAACCAAGATTTCTGTACGAATGAAATTGTACAATTGAATGGATTGGTTACTGGAATTAGCACAGACGGAACATGGTCCACGATGGGAACAGGAACATTTAATCCTGGAAGTAATTTTGTAGTCACGAATTACATTCCATCAGCAGCAGATATTGGAAATGGATCTGTGAATTTAATTTTAACATCGCCAAGTGTCTTTGGATGTGCGCCTGTTACGGACATGTTGACAATCACATTCAAGCCCTCACCAATAGGTGATTTCACATTCAATACGGCTTGTGAAGGAGACAACACGACTTTCATTGATCAATCGACTGTAACTTCAGGATCCGTCTCAAACTGGGATTGGGACTTTGGTGATGCGGGAACGTCTATCGTTCAAGATCCAATTCACACCTATCCTGGAAGTGGAAACTATATGGCAACATTAATCGTTGGAAGTGACAATGGTTGCTACGATACTATTTCTTATCCTGTAACCGTGAACCCAGTTCCAATTGCAGATTTCAGCCCAACAGTAGCTTGTGAAAACACACCTATCGAATTCTCAGATTTGTCATTTATTTCAAATGGAGATATCGTTTCATGGCTGTACGATTTCGGAACAACGACAAGCACAGATCAAAATCCAATACATACGTATGCCAATTCAGGGGTGCAGATGGTGACACTTTCTGTTACTTCAGATTTAGGTTGTACAGATGATACATCAATGGTCTTGACTGTTTACCCTGGTCCTGATGCAGACTTCTCGTTTACACCGAATCCTGCAATGGTAAATGAAGCGATTTACTTTACGGATGAGTCGGTTGGAACTCAAATTGGAAACTGGTACTGGGAGTTTGGAGATTTTGAAGCAGACAACGCACAAAACCCAATTCACTATTACGCTGATGGTGGCGATTTCAGCATTGTTCTTGTTGTAGAAGATGGAAATGGATGTCTGGATACAATTACAAAAATCATTTCGATTGCTTTACCTCCGGTGTTGCCGACTGGTTTCTCTCCGAATAATGATAATGAAAATGATGTTTTCTTAATTCGCGGTGGCCCGTTTAATGAAGTTGACTTCAAGGTTTACAACAAATGGGGTGAGTTGGTTTTCACATCTACGGATGCCGCAATTGGTTGGGACGGAACATACAAAGGAGCCGACGCTCCACTAGGAGTGTATACTTGGACATTTACGGTGACCTTAGCCAATGATGTCGTAATTAAAAAATCAGGTGACGTAACCTTAATACGTTAGGAACGATGAGGAAGATTATACTATTAATAGCATTATCGTTAGGAGTGTCCACATCACAGGCACAAGATGCGCATTTGTCAATGTACGATGCCGCACCGCTCTTCTTAAACCCAGCAATGACTGGTGTATTTAAGGGTGACTGGCGAGTTCACGGTCAATACAGAACCCAGTGGAAAGCAGTAAACTTTAAGCCGTATACCACTGGACTAATCAGCTTTGACATTCCCGTTAAGAAATGGGGATTTGGGCTTCAGGTAAGCAATTTTAGAGCAGGCGTAGGAAACTACAATGCGCTCCAAGGTTCTTTATCGATAGCCTATACCACATCGCTTGATAAACGCAAGCGTCACAACATGTCATTTGGAATTCAAGGTGGTGTAACACAGAAAACATTGGAATATCAGTTGTTGACATTCAATAACCAGTATACAACTGTTGATGGTGGTTCCTTTGACCAAAGCATGGCAACAAATGAAACATTCAATTCGCAAACTGCATGGGTACCTGTAACGAATGCTGGATTCATGTATTTCTTTGCAGGGCAGCACAGTCGTTTACATCCTTTCGTTGGTATCTCGGCCTTCAACTTGATTGAACCAAAGGAATCGTTTTACGGTGTAGATAACCGTTTGCCAATTCGTTATTATGGTCATGTTGGAACGCGAATTAACATCACTGAGAGATTCTACCTCTTGCCCAAGTTCTTGTATATGCAACAGGATAAAGCGAGTGAACAATCCTATGCTATTGATCTTGGGTATTACCTGAAAGATGCCGACATGTATTTAGTGGGTGGTGTTGTTTACCGTGCTAAGGATGCAGGGATCGTATCGATTGGAGCGAAAATGGAAAACATCGTTGCCAAGATCTCCTATGACATCAACCTCTCAACCTTAACCTCAGCTTCTACAGGCCGTGGTGGATTTGAGATTTCGCTTACGTATATCAAGCGCAAGAAAAAACCTGATACAGAGAAAATTTGTCCAAGACTTTAACCAGATCGCAGATGATGAAACAACTACTTTTAATGCTTTTGCTTACACTCCCGATGATTGCCTGGAATCAATCGCGCGAAGTGTGGCTCGATCATGCCGATAAATTCTACGAAAAAGAAGACTTCCACAATGCGCTTCTCAATTACAAGAAGGCGTTGAGTGATACTGCTGGGTTGAAAAACCTGACTCTACCGTATGAGATTGAGCGAACAACGCTTAAATTGAAAAACAAGGACCACGAATTGCAATCCAAGGCAGATTCTAACCGTGTCGTTCCACTCAAAGATTATATCAATCATCAAATCGCTTCATGCTATTTGGAAACAGCGGATTACAAAAAAGCCGTAGAACATTTCAATCTAACGTCTTCTTTTGACTCTTATCCAGATGATCTTTACTATTTCGGAGTTTCTCAAATGAATGTTGATCAGCATGAGGGTGCTATGCAGTCTTTTGAAAAGTACATTGCCTCCGATACATACTCAGACTCCTTACTACGAAGTGCTCAGCTTTGCGTTAAAGGTTGTGAATATGCAATGAATAAAGAGAATATTAAAGTGAAGGTGGTTGTAGAATTGGCAGACACCAATGTATTTAATAAAGGAACGGCATCCTTTGCACCGATGTACTTCGAAACAGAAGATCGTGTGATGTTTACAAGCGCACGTGACGGTGGAGTAATCTTTGATCCTGAAAAGCAGGTTTCGGCATTCTTATGCGATCTCTATTGGACAGAATCAGATGGCAATGGAGGCTGGAAAGAAGCGAAGAATTTTGGTCGTCCTTTGAATTCAGCACAACACGATGCATCGAGTACATTTAGCAAAAGCAACAGCATTATTTACTACACGCGTTGGAGTGATCAGAACCGTAAAGACCAGAATATCTATTTGGCAAGAATGGTTGATTTCAAATTCTACGAATCATTTAAACTTCCAGAATCTGTTAACGTTCCAGGCTACAAAAGCATTAACCCATTTGTTACAGAAAGCGGTACAACCATGTATTTCTCCAGCAATAGACCTGGTGGTGAAGGTGGAATGGATCTCTGGAAAATTAAATTGGATGAAAACGGAATGGTCACAGGTGAAGCAACAAACCTAGGTCGTCCGGTGAATTCAGAATTGGATGAGGTAACTCCTTTCTTCCATCAAGTGTCATCTACACTTTTCTTTAGCTCAAACGGACACAATTCCATGGGTGGATTGGACATTTTTAAGGCTGGTGTTGACATTCAAAACAGAAGGTTCAAAACTCCTGTTAACATGGGGGTTCCTATTAACTCTAGCAAAGATGATTCATACATGATTTGGGACAGCATGATGGAAAAAGGTCTGTTCGCTAGTGATCGAGAAGATTGCCCAGCTGGACATTGTTACGACATTTATGAAGTAACCAACGAGCCGATTCGCATCATCTTAAATGGGTATGCCTTTGATATTGAAACAGATGAAATTCTTCCGAACACAGATTTAACGTTCAAGGATATCGATTTCAAATTCGAAGATTTTACGATTAAAACCGATGAAAAAGGATATTACCGAAAGGAATTGGATCAGATGCAAGAGATCTTCATCAAGGCGCAACGTCCATCTTACTTTGCTGATGCTGCATCGGTAAACACAAAACCCATTACAGAAACAACAACGATCTTGCAGGATTTCTACTTGCGACCGATTCCAACGGATGAAATTGAATTGGATGGTATTGAGTATGATTTTGATTCAGATAAGCTCCGCGATCGTTCGAAGGAAATTCTTGATGATTTGTACGACTTCTTGGTACTGAACAATAACCTAGTCGTAGAAATTAACTCACACACAGATAATCGTGGTAGTGATACCTACAACAGAAATCTTGCGAAACGTAGAGCGAAGTCGTGTGTAGATTATCTAATTTCCAAAGGTGTTGACAAAAGTCGATTGGTTGCAAAAGGATACGGTGAAGATGAACCGAATTACCTAAAGAATGCTTCTAAGAAAGCTGTTTTAGATGATGCTGGAAATCGAATTTACTTGACAAAGGCCTACATTGATGCAGAGCCGAGTGAAGAAAAACAAGAGGAGTATCACCAACGCAACAGACGTACTTCGTTTAAGGTTGTCGGTGAAGGATTTAATGTTCAAAGTAATTAGAACTAATCCTACTGTTCAGCACTAAGTGGATTATTGAAAAATGAATTTGGTTTTCAAGATTTAAGATTACACTTAAGTGACGTTATCTGAATGGCGCATTTTCTTGCAATTGGAATGATAATTGCTTTGCTACGAGCATGAAAATTATACTTCTAGTTATCACATTTTCTTCAATCATTAGTTCATTGTCTGCACAAGAGACAAAGGACTCTGCAACCGTACAAATTGTAGAATTTCCAGATGTGGAAGCTGAATATCCTGGTGGAATGCCTGCCTTAATGAAGTATTTAATCGAAAACATTACCTATCCGGCAGATTATGGAGACGTTGGCTTTTGCGGCAAAATCTACATTTCATTAATCATTAATGTAGATGGCTCTGTGTCAGATGTAAAAGTACAAAGAGGTGTCGATCCGAAACTGGATAAAATGGCAAAACAAATAATACTTCGAATGCCAAAATGGAAACCTGCAGAAACAGACGGTAAGGCAGTAAGAAGTCGAATTAGAATACCTATTAATATTCTGCTAGAATAATTTCAGGCAATTCTTGGCTTGAAGATTCGCCAACACGCCTAAGTTGCGGGACAAATTTCCTGCCCTTACTTTGACAGTTCTTCGTTGTACTTTTCTAACAGGCCGAGGTATTTATTCTTCCAATACTCTGCTTTTTCTTTGTCGGTAAAGAACTCCCCGTCAGCGTCATCAAAGGTTTGGACGTTTACTGAACGTCTGTATTCTTTAAGCTCTTTGATTTCAGTTGAAAAATCGTGATGAATTGCTTTTCCGATTGCAATGACATAATTAATAGGAACGTTAGGCTTCTCAAAAATTTGATAAACCCATCGTCTGCTCTTGCCCATTTTTTTAGCCAATCGTGTAATTGAGTACCCACTTTCACGCACTGCTGTCTCGACTATTTCTCCTTTGTGTTGCACCATAACACAAAATTGCAAACAGAAGTGTTCACTAATGTTCGCCCATGTGTGCATTTTTTGTGCTATCTAGGCGGTTTTAGCACATCTGATGGAGATTGATGACTATAATTTAAGAAACTTTTTGACTAGGGCTGAGTTTCAAATCGCTGTTAATCAGTGAGTAATTCATTGTACTTTTCAAGAAGCATGAGATACTTGTTTTTCCAGTACTCGGCTTTTTCTTGATCTGTGAAAAACTCTCCTTCTGGATCTTCCCACTTCTGAAAATCGCCTCCCTTTTTGTATTCCTTTAAGCCCTTGATCTCTTTTGAGAAATCGTGGTGAAGAACTTTTCCTAATTCAAGAATATATTCCATTGGGACATTTGGCCTTTCAAATATCTGGTAAACCCAGCGTCTGCTCTTACCCATTTTTTTAGCCAATCGTGTAATAGAGTACCCACTTTCTCTAACTACTTTCTCAATTAATTCTCCTTTATGTTGCATATAGCTCAAATATGCAAACAGTTTTGATTACATTTATTCTCATTTATGTGTATTTTTTGTAATTTTAGAAGAAATGTTACATAATTTAGTAAAAAAATAGACTCTCAGTTAACAAAACTGTCAACAAATCGATGAAAGGAGTTAAACATGGAAAATATACTATTACCAAATGGAAGAGGATTCCTTATGGTCACTATCAGGATATAGAGGTTCCCATCTTAACGTCGCACGCAATTGAAAATGGTCGCGTTCACATCTATTTTCAATTACTCAACAACGACTATATTTCTCTTCCACTGCGCTATCCAGACTCTAAATATAGCTCAACAATAGATGCCGTATACAAACCTCGTACAGTTCGTATAATTTGGTCAAATACTGACAAAATAAGGAATAAAGCTCCCCTGAAGGCAGTGATCGCCGTCGTTATCATTCCAAAAGAGATGCAAGAAGAATTCTCAAATGTCAACTATCGTCGTTACCAAGAAGTCCGAAAAACATTCCGAATGCGTGGTTAACAGCAACTCATACTACTTCTCTACCGAGGAAGCTCTTTCTCGTTGAAGGAGAATTAAATAATAGCCGTTTACAAGAACGATTGCGACATTCGTTACAATAATGGGCACTGAATCGAGTAAAATTCCATACCAAATAAAAAAGCTGCAACCGATAACATTAATAATCCGTAAAAGAGTCATGCGCTTCATTAGAAAAGAAAGCAGCACAAAAAATGAGGCCAGATAGCCTATATACTCGACGTAGTTATTCATAGGTTCGGTAAGTTATTTTTTGGAATTACTTTAATGCAATTCCCAATTCTTTCAGTTGTTCTGCATCCAGTGGAGACGGCGCATCTATCATTACATCTCTACCGCTGTTATTTTTCGGGAAAGCGATATAATCACGAATGGACTCTGATCCACCCATTGTTGCAACCAACCTGTCCAATCCAAATGCCAATCCACCGTGTGGCGGTGCGCCGTATTCAAAGGCTGACATCAAAAAGCCAAATTGCGCTTCTGCTTCTTCTTTCGTGAATCCGAGTAAATCAAACATACGCGATTGAATATCTCTGTCGTGAATTCGAATAGATCCTCCTCCTAATTCAACACCATTCATGGCAAGGTCATATGCGTTTGCACGTACCTTTCCTGGATCAGTATCAATGAGATCCATATCTTCTGGTTTAGGCGATGTAAATGGATGATGCATTGCGTGGTATCTCTTCGATTCTTCATCCCATTCTAACAAGGGGAAGTCTACAACCCATAATGGTTTGAATACATTCGGATTTCTTAGTCCAAGTTCATCTCCCATATGTAAGCGTAGTTCATTCATTTGCTTACGCGTAGCTTCCAAATCTCCACTCAACACAAGTAATAAATCACCTGGTTTCGCATTAGCAACCTTCGCCCATTCAGCCAAATCTTCCTGTGAGTAAAATTTATCTACAGAAGACTTGTAAGTTCCGTCTTCGTTACATCTCACGTAAACCAAGCCTTTGGCTCCAATTTGTGGTCTGCGCACCCAGTCCGTTAACTTATCGAGTTGTTTTCGCGTATAAACTGCACATTGTTCAGCATTGATTGCCAAAACAAGCTCTGCACTGTCAAAAATCGAAAATCCTTTCCCTTGAGCGACAGCGTTCAAATTCACAAACTCCATCCCAAAACGAATATCTGGTTTATCAGATCCGTAACGTTCCATTGCTTCAGCATAGGTCATACGCGGGAACTTCTCATCCAATTCAACATTACGCACTTCTCGGAATAAATGCTGAATCATTCCTTCAAATGTATTCAAGATATCTTCTTGCTCAACGAAAGCCATTTCGCAGTCTATCTGTGTAAACTCTGGCTGACGATCAGCACGTAAATCTTCATCTCTGAAACACTTCACGATTTGGTAATAACGGTCAAAACCAGAAACCATAAGCAACTGCTTAAACGTCTGTGGAGACTGAGGAAGAGCATAAAACTGTCCTTCGTTCATTCTACTCGGCACAACAAAATCACGTGCTCCCTCTGGCGTAGACTTAATCAATACTGGCGTTTCAACATCTAAAAAATCTTGTGAATCGAGGTACTTTCGTGTTTCTAAGGACACTTTGTTTCTCAATCTCAATTTTTCCTGTACTGGCTTTCGTCTCAAGTCCAAATAACGGTATTGAAGTCTTAGTTCTTCTCCACCATCCGTTTCGTCCTCTATGGTAAATGGCGGCGTTTTTGAAGCGTTCAGCACTTTCAATGACGTTACCTTAATTTCTATTTCTCCCGTTGGAATGTTCTTATTCTTGCTTGACCGTTCGATCACACTTCCTTCTACTTGAATAACAAACTCTCTTCCCAACTTACACGCAGCATCATACAGTTCTGCATTTTCCTCCATATTGAAAGCCAATTGCGTAATTCCGTAACGATCTCTCAGGTCAATAAAGGCCATTCCACCCAAATCTCTGGATTTCTGAACCCATCCGCTGAGTGTAACGTTTGTGCCTATATGTTCTGGACGTAATTCGCCATTTGTATGTGATCTGTACATGTTTTCTTTTTGTGACTGCAAATGTAATGAGGAATTATAAATTATGAATGTAGAATGTGGAATATTCCCGTGCGTCTTTCGGCAGTGTTTCTTCCGATTAACCTCAATTATTTAATCACATAAGGAATAGTATTCAATTTGGTTAAAATTTTCTCTTTCGTATGCGTTGAAACCTCAAGACGATCCGCTATTTCTTCCCATTCTTGAAATGATTGATTCACTTGGTTTATAATACTCTTTGGATTTTTAATGGAATGCTCTACAGCAATGGTCATTATATCATTCAAACCTATATTTCTGTTCTTACCATTAACTGAAAGGAAGTGAGGCGTTTCTGTTTTATAATTCTCGTTATACGTAAACGTTAAATCATAAGCCGGTGACATTGTCCATTCTCCACTTTTATCCATTCTAAAACCAAAGTTTTTGGTGTGATCATCTACGTTTCTTCCGATAATATTGAAGACCATCGTCCTAAATAATTGTTCCTTGTGCGGATAACTTAAATTGATTTTATTCAGTACAGTAAAGACCTGCTCATAAGAATACGTATTTCGAAGTTTGAAGTTCATACCAGCAAAAGCATGCAGTGTTTGTGTATGTAATTTTATACCTTCTTCGCGATCAAATCGTTTTGTCATAAAGCAATACTCCTCTCCGATTTGTTGCAATTCTGAATCCATCATATGAATTCCGGAATTCCTTGCAATTAAATAATAAGCATATTCAACTTTTCCTCTGTCCTTATCCGATTGTTCTCCGATATCCCTATTAAATTTCAACATCCAGCTTTCTTGCCCTTCTTTAGGAACTATATCACCCCTATAAATATTTCCAGTTCTTTTATCAATATTAATCAGGACTTTGGGCTGAGCTCCACCAGGAGAAGTTCCGATATGAAAAAGACTCGACATATCTTCAAGATTGGCAATAGGGTCATCATTTAAGAGTGATTGAGATATTTCATTGAGCACTTTTAAATCAAGTCGTTGCTTATTTTGTTTACTGTTCTTTCCCGGCAAGTATTCAAGAGCCCCCATTCCTCGTTCACCCACATAGCTAAGTTTTTCTATTGGTGTTAAGTCTCGGAAGCTCTTGCCTTCTTTCTCTAAAAATTTTGCAAACAATGTAGTTCCAAACTTATCTGGCAATGAATCTGATATAAATAATGGAAGTCCTTTATTGGTATTAAAATCAATGCTTTCGTCCGTAGTATATAATTGTGGTTTTGCCTTTATAACTTCTGGTGAAAGCGGATTAATAAGTGGAGACAATTGTAGGTTCTCTCTAATAAAATCATCCGAATACTGAAATGATGTGATTTTGGTTTCTTCATTCCAAACAAGAACACCAACGAGTTTTCCCCATATTCTAACTTGAATTATATTCATTTCTTATACCCTCCTCTCTTCCGTTTGTTTTGTTCTCGCTCAAAAATTTCCATTGGTGACAATTCGGGCGTTCTCTTTTTAAAAAAATGCTCTAGGCTTTCAAGTCGATTGAGTACTCGCAATATTGCAATCAATGAACCTACAGAAAAGTTTCTCCCTTTTTCGATCTCGGCTATTGAATTCCGACCCATCCCTGCTTTCTCAGCCAAACCAGATTGAGACAAATTTTCCTCAAGTCGATATTCCTTCAACTTCTCTCCCCACATCCGAACAAGTTCCTTGTTAGAATTACTGTATAATTTCTTCATACTTAAATGTACTATAAAATGGTCATTAACACCTAATATTAATGTTTTTGACCTGTTTATAGTACGCATTTATGAAATGTAAGTTACATTACGGTATATATAAATGCACTATAAAAGAAGTCATTATAGGTCTATACAGGCGATAAAGACCTGTTAATAGTACACGGCAATACTTCGTTGAGATGGCTTTTTTACGGAATAGAGCAATCATAATTCATCACTGCGAATTCAACTCTCCAATTAAAGTGGAATATTCCCGTGCTTCTTTTTAGGCAATACCTCTGCTTTGTTCTCCAGCATTTTGAATCCAGCTATGACCTTTGCACGCGTTTCTTCTGGTAAAATCACATCGTCAATGATTCCACGTTCAGCAGCTCTATATGGATTGGCAAACATCTCAGCGTATTCCGCTTCCTTTTCCAACCACTTCGCCTCTGGATCATCAGCTCCACTAATTTCGTGTTTAAAAATAATTTCTGCTGCTCCCTTCGCTCCCATAACCGCAATTTCTGCTGTTGGCCATGCGAAATTAAGGTCTGCACCTATGCTCTTCGAGTTCATTACATCAAATGCGCCACCGTAAGCCTTTCGTGTAATAACAGTGATTCTAGGCACTGTTGCTTCAGAGAATGCGTACAATAACTTGGCTCCGTTCGAAATAATTCCATTCCATTCTTGATCCGTTCCTGGTAAGAAACCTGGAACATCTTCAAATACCAATAATGGAATATTGAAGGCATCGCAGAAACGAACAAAACGACCACCTTTACGCGATGAGTTAATATCCAATACTCCCGCCAAGGCCATTGGTTGATTGGCAACAACACCTATTGTTCTTCCTTCAACACGTGCGAAACCGACAACGATGTTCTTTGCAAAATCTTCATGTACTTCTCTGAAACTATTGTCGTCGATGACGCATTCAACTACCTTTCGGATGTCGTATGGCAAAAGGTTGTTATCTGGTAAAACTCCCTTTATTGTCTCCAGTTTTGACTTGTTAAATTCGAAGATACTTGGGCTTGGGGCCAGCTCATTTGCATTTTGTGGCATGTATGTCAATAAATCGCGTACTTCTTTAAGTGCCTCCACATCGTTTCCAGCAGTAAAGTGATTCACTCCTGATTTCTCTGCATGTGCCTTCGCACCACCCAAATCTTCTGAAGTTACTTCTTCATGCGTTACTGTTTTTACAACGTTAGGACCTGTTACAAACATATATGAAGTATCTTCAACCATAACGACAAAATCAGTCAATGCAGGTGAATAAACGGCTCCTCCTGCACATGGCCCCATGATCACACTGATCTGTGGAATTACCCCTGATGCCCGTGTATTTCGGAAAAAGATATCTGCATATCCAGCCAATGACACAACGCCTTCTTGAATTCGCGCTCCACCTGAGTCATTCAACCCAATTAATGGTGCGCCGTTTTTCATGGCCATGTCCATCACTGTACAAATCTTAGCAGCATGGGTTTCAGAAAGTGACCCCCCCAATACTGTAAAATCTTGAGAGAAAACATAAACTAAACGACCGTGAATGGTTCCAAAACCTGTGACAACACCATCTCCTGGAACTTTGTTTTTTTCCAAGCCGAAGGAAGTCGACCTGTGCTCAACAAACTGTCCAATTTCATTGAAAGAACCTTCATCCAATAGAAGTGTTACTCGCTCACGCGCAGTTAACTTCCCTTGTGAATGCTGACGTTCTATTCTTTTTTCACCACCACCTAGCTTTGATGCTTCTCTTCGTTCTAGTAAATCCTTATTTCTATCCATACTTTAGTTGGTTTGCACGCTGACGCGAAACTTCAGGGACAAAGATAATTTTATTCCATAACATAAGGAGATCGAAAACAAGGGGATTGAAATTCAGAACAATCTGCTTTTCTCGTTCAGAATAATTGAATACCTTGCCGTGATATTTAATGAATATGAAAAAAGCAATCCTCATCCAACCTCTTCTTCTTATCCTCGCACTAGTCTTTCTCGGCGCATGCAGCAAATACGAAGAGGGGAAACCTTCACTGGCAAGTAAAAAATCACGTCTCGTTAACCACTGGAGAACACAACAGATTACTTCGAATGGTTTCGACATTACTTTTCTCAATTTAATTACGGAAATGGTTGTTCGAGACAATAACACTATTACTGTAAGTGGAACACCCCTCGGAATTGCAACGTCTGCGGATGGGGCATGGGTTTTCAGTGCCGACAAAAAGCAAGTGCTTGTCACCAATGACGATGGTTCGCTGGACACTTACGAAATCGTAATGCTTCAAAAGGATGAATGTAAATTCAGAAAGGTTGACGACAACGGTGCTACAATACTATACCACTTTGTAACCTTTTAGGGAACAATTTTAATTGTTGTTCCATCACCGATGGATTTATAAAGATCTGCGACATCAGCATTCGTTAGTGAGATGCATCCCAAGGTCCAATTTTCTTTCTTGGTAATCATGTCGTCCATGCCAGATGGTACACCATGAATTCCAATTTCACCACCTATTGTAGCTCCTTTCTCAATAGTTCCATCAGCGAGACGTGAATTGAATCGGCGCCATGACTCCTTATTTGGGTAGTCGATCCAAATAAAATAAGACCACGACCCATGTGGGTATTTACTTCTGATTCTAAATATTCCTTCCGGTGTACAACCATCTCCTTCTTGGTGCTTATCATCGACGGCGTTGAAACCAAATACACACGGGTAGGTAACGAGGTGCTTTGTCTTGTGATAGACAGACAAGGTATAATCAGACTTATCAATTTTGACGGTCAACTCACTCTTTGGAATGTGTTGCGTACGAATGAGCGTTTGCAATTTGTTTTGCCCAAAGCTTAAAAAGACAAAAGAGAAAATAGTGAAAGTCAGTATGTATCGCATGGTGTTTTTATTAAGAACTCGTAATCTCTAGAAAGTAACAAAAACTACACCTAAACGCACCAATGGTTCAGTTTTCCCTAATAAAACCGTTTAGTACTGGCTTTTTAATTGTGCGTGCATAGTAATTTTCATTGAATCATGCTGAATATTCAAAAGTAGTTCTGCTTTGTTCGTTTGCTCGGGAATACTGGAATTCAATCCGTAACTTATAATAAGTTCTTTGATTGTTTCACTAATTGGCCCCCGTTATGATACATACTTCTACTACTTCTTGTCTTACTGCTTTAACTCTATTTACTGCACTTTTTGCCTTTTCATCGCCAAATGATATTGACAGCACGCAGTCTTCCATCGATTTCGCTCAATTAGTAGCAACCCCATCTACAAAAGTAATCCACTTCAAGTGGGATGTAAACGCAGAATCGAAAGGTGACCATTTTATTATTGAAAAATCAACGGACAAAGCATCGTGGAAATCAATTTCACGTGTTGAATCAATTGGAAACCACAGGAGCCGTCATACATATACCGTTTCCGAAATCAATCTCGCTGAAAGCGCTCACGAATACTTCCGAATTAAACGCATTGATAAGTTGGGAAATGAGGCAGTTCTTGACGTGGTGG
This sequence comes from uncultured Flavobacteriales bacterium, assembly GCA_905478665.1. Classification (GTDB taxonomy): domain Bacteria; phylum Bacteroidota; class Bacteroidia; order Flavobacteriales_D; family Crocinitomicaceae; genus UBA4466. Next base: position 16,376 of record CAJQJL010000097.1, on the reverse strand, counting down.
ATATTAATCAACCCATCCTTACGAGTCTAATATTAATTCCTGGCTCTAAGTCGGCAAATAAGCAGTTGATTATCTCTTACACTTCGTTAATTAATTCTGGTGGAATCGTGACTGTATTCAACATGGACGGTCAAGCTGTCTTTGAGCAGCGCGTTAACCTAAAATCAGGATACAATAGAGTTTTGGTGGACACACACAAATACGAGAAAGGAAACTACATTGTGGTATTGCGTGATGAATTTGATAATCGCTTGACAAAGTCATTTGTTCTTCAAACCAATAAAGAGCGCAAGTCGAAATTCTAGATCGCTCCCTTCGCCTTTAATTCGAGGTATTTGTTAATCGTGTTGATCGACAATTCATCGGGCAGCGTTAAGACCGTTTGAATTCCATTTTGACGTAATTCCTGAGCAATTTTCGCCTTTACAGAGATCATACGCTCTGCAACGGTCGCCTGATACACTTCCTGAAGGTTTGTTGCTGGTTGAAAGGCCAATTCTTGCAATTCACTGTTCTCAAAAAACACAACTACCAGCACATGCTTTTGGTTCAACCTTCGTAACATTGGAATCGCTCGACGCATCGAAAATTCTGTCTCAAAATTTGTAAAGAGCACCAATAAGGATCGGGTCTTCACCGTTCGACGAATCGACTGGTAAAGCAGTTCATAATTTCCTTCTTTGTACTGCGTTCGCTGATTGTATAATGCCTCGTGAATTCTGCGCATCTGACCGCCCGATCGTTCGGCAGCCAACATGGTTCCGATTTTATCTGAATAGGTGATGAGACCCGCCTTATCACCCTTTTTCAAGGCAATATTCGAAAATACAAGTGTTGAGTTTATGGAGTAATCAAGCATCGACAGGCCTTCGAATTCCATTTGCATGTTTCGACTTTTGTCTATAATACAATACATATTCTGAGACTTCTCCTCTTGATATTGGTTCACCATCAATTCGTTTCTCCGACTTGTTGCTTTCCAGTTAATCGTTTTCAGTTCATCTCCCTGCACATAGTTCTTGATCTGTTCAAATTCACTGTTGTTCCCCAGTCGGCGGATTTTCTTAATGCCGATACTTGTCTTCTGTTGTTGAAAAACAAGAAGCTCATATTTCTTCATCTGAAGTACAGACGGATAAACATGAACCGTTTCCTTTAGTGGAATATCAACTCTCCGTGAAGCAAGTGAAAACATCGAACGAATGATGATAAAGGCATCATTGAACTCATATTCACCACGCTTTTTGGGAACGAAATCATAATCGAAGACTTTGCTAGAGTTGGCACCAATAATTCCACTCATTACCGTAGACCTGTCCTGCATTTCAACTGGATACCCTTCAATCAATGAAAAGTCGATCGGTTGCCCAGTATTGTTGGTTACCGTTAAATGAACGGGGTTATCGTCTCCCAAATTCAAGCGATTCATTACCTGACGCTTCACCGTTAATGGATTTGCATTGCTAAACACCAACAATACATCAATCATTGTGAGCCCAAAAAGGGATGCCAAAACTACATTCGCAATGAACTCGTACATCGGTGTAGAATACGCCAACACGTATAGCACAATGACATTGGCAAAGAGAAGGAAAAACCTTCGTGTCAGATATATGTTTTTAATGATTTTCAACTTATCTAGGTACCTCCAATGTTTTAATTATTTCATTGATCACATCCTCCGTTTGGAATCCTTCCATTTCAGCTTCTGGAGTCATAATCAAACGATGGTTTAACACATGCACTGCAACAAACTGAATGTCATCAGGGGTAACAAAATCACGCCCACGAATTGCAGCAATAGCCTTTGCACTCTTTATCATGGACAGTGAGGCTCTTGGTGAACCTCCCAAATAAATCTTGCCGTGATTTCTTGTTTTATGCGTAATTGCTGCGATGTATTTCACCAAATTGTCTTCAACAATTACTTTCTCGATTGAATTTTGAATCTTCTGAATCTCATCTGCCGTAAAGACCGCTTTAATATCTGCTAAACTCGGCGTTTTGATATCGTTTTTGTATCGGTGCAAGATTTCCTCCTCTTCTTCCAATTCAGGGTAATCCATCTTAATTTTGAACAAGAATCGATCGAGTTGAGCCTCTGGAAGATTGTATGTTCCTTCCTGCTCAATTGGATTTTGAGTTGCAATAACTAGGAATGGAAAATCCATTGGATACTCCTTACCGTCATAAGTAATCTGACGTTCTTCCATTACCTCAAACAATGCCGCTTGCGTTTTCGCTGGTGCTCTATTTATCTCATCAATCAATACAATATTTGAGAAGATTGGTCCTTGTCTAAAGGTAAACGTGGAATCCTTCATGTTAAAGACAGAAGTTCCAATCACATCCGATGGCATCATGTCTGGCGTAAACTGAATTCGAGAAAAACGGACGTTTAGAGACTTCGAAAGCACTTTTGCAGATAAGGTTTTTGCAACCCCTGGAACACCTTCCAAAAGAATGTGTCCATTGGCAAAAATTCCCGTCAACAAAAGATCCACCATTTGGGTTTGTCCAATGACATACTTTGAAAGCTCAGTTCTCACATCGCTCACTTTTTGCGCCACCCACAGAAGATCAAAATTGTGTCTTTCAAACTCGTAAGACTTAGTCGTTTGCGTACTATCCACCCTTGCCCCAGCCGCAGGGTCTACCGGTGGGACTGGTTTAATGTCGGGCATGTATGCAGCGTGATCCGTAGCCTCTTTCTTTTCACCTTCATTTTCTGTCGGTTTCTGTGCCTCGCTAGGGTCACCAAATGCTTCTGATGACGCATCATTCTTTTTCATAAACGCATCCGCTGATTCTCCATCGAATGTCCCGTCGTTTTCGTCATTTATCATAACTCAAGTGTATTAATTTTGGATAAAAACTGTTCGAATTGCTTTTTATCAAACCTGCTCATATCCCAATAGTTGATAATCAAGTTTTTATTGTTTCTAAAGTAAAAAATCGCTCCACCTCTTCTCAGGTCAGTTGATATAAGGTCCGCTTTTTTAAATGTTTTTTCACGTCCCAAGGATGTATAGAAATAGATTGTATCCTTCGTTATCCTCAGATATGGCTTCGTTATTCGTTTGACGCCAAGGAAGAGTAGAGCAATTCCTGCTGGCCAAAGCGCAATACCCACACCCACCGAATCTGTTAGTAAATAGAGTCCTTCCAATATTGCCGCAATTCCACCGCCAATCAAAAAGGCAGGGGGAAACAATGATCGTTTGAAGACCATTTCCCGCTCCATAATTTTTTCACTTAGATCGTTCGAAATAAGTCCCGTAATTCTATAGAAAGCATGAATTTTTTTCTGCATTTCTGTCACATACATATCATTTACTGAAAAGGCTTCCTTCGTCTCCAATCTTGCAAGCAAATTCTTTATCTCTTCAAACCGTTGGTTACTTTTCTCTGCCAGCACCTGCAACGCTCTGTCGCCTTCTCGCCTTTGCAAATCAACAAAGAAGTGCTTTTGGATTGTTGAATAGAAGTTTTTACGCTGCACTTGAAGCAGTCCATACGGATTTCGTTTTGCAAAATAGATGGAAGTAATCGTTTCAGCGAATGCAAGCGTCATGTCCTTTTTGGGTTCAATAAACGGCACAATTGGTCGTGTTCTTTTGGATCGGAACATGACAAACAAGATCACACCAAGAATAGAGAGAAGCAAGGCCGTGAGCAATGTTGGATTCTGAAAAATCAGCTTTAAATAACTATCATCCTCTTTCTCTCCAGGTCCATCTTCATCGTCCACGTCATAATTGCCATAATTATCCGAGAGACGTCCAAATTCCAGCATGTAAATATCGCGATCCGTTGGAAGTTCATTCAGCACAAACTCCGTATACTTATAGCCTGGCAAGCGCTTAATTTGGTAATTGTAGAACATGTTCGGTGTAGTGTGCAAAAAGAGGTTCCCTTCTCCCAACTTGACTTTAACAAAATTGCTCATCTCCATGAAAGAAGAAAGGCTTTCATAAGATATGTTCTCATCTATTGAACCAAACGCACGCCATTCACAGGCGACCGTATCCGTTTGGAATAGATTTATCATTTTGTACTTGTTTTTGCCCGCAAAGACATTCACAGATTCGGTATAATCAAATTGAAACTCAAAGCCTTCGAACAATGCCTCATAGAGGTTCTCGGTAAGGTCATTAAAACTCAAGAACAAATCTGACCCTCCAAGAACACGAGAGACAAGCGTATCAACTTCACTGTTCTTTAGCCCAAAGTTATTTCCGACAAACATGTATGTCTTATTCGAATCACTGTCACTAATGAGCATATCGAAAATCGTCCAATCATTAATCTCTACTACATGACGATCCTTTTCAAGGTGAGCACGCGTAAGCGTTGAAAACAGATAGAGACCCAAAGGATTCTTGTCATAAAGTTGAAACTTCTTTGTCCAATTGGCAGAAACATAAGGCTGGCGTTCATTGTTCGCACCCGATGGCTTCTCATCACTGCTCGTGAAAAGCCAAACCATCAAGATCATAAACCCGACAATTCCAGCAATCAACCCTATTTTCGTCTGTTTATTCATTGACTGGATCAAGGGATTGATAATATTCTTCCAATGTTGGTTTCAACATCTCAAAAATTTCTTGGTCGATATGGTATTCTCCATACCAAATGAGGTCGTAGATTCTCACGCACTCATTGAATTTCATTGCTCCTGGTTGCTTGTGCATTTCCAGAACATAATGGTAATTTGTCTTTTCCTTTTTCCACTTAATCCACGATTTTCGGATCAGTTCTTTGAGAATAAATGTGAAATATATTCGGATGCACTCACGGTAGTCTTCTCGCGCCATCGCATCTTCAAGTTTCAACTCTAATTCTGTTTTCGAAATAACTGCAGGATTCCAATCATTCTCGATCTCCACAATTACTTTTTTGTTTGTTGGTTGTCTGTTCTTAATAATCAAATAAGCGACGATTAACAACACCACGAAAATCAACAAAAAGAGCAAAAACTTCCACACTGTTGGCGAAATCGAAGGTGTATCTATATCGATGTCTGGGAGGTCAATGTCAGGAGCTTCAACGTCTGGAATTTCAGGTGGCTCTGGAGCTTGTACTTCTGGATCAAAAGGAACTGTTCCCGTTCCTCCTCCTCGATCATATCCTTGATATCGGTCTTCTCTATCGCGCTGAATTTGTTGTGGACTGTATTGAATTCCTGAAGGTGGTGTATACGTTCCATTTCCATAAGTAGAAGAGATGTCGTCGTCTTGCATACTCGCAGGATACGATCCGTACCAATCTTCAGGCCCTTTATACTTTTCTCCTTTTTTGTACTCCAAATAATCTTTCTCATGCTCCCAAGTTTCCGTCTTTTCTTGCTGCGCAAAAACAAAAAGAGGGCCTAAAAATAGGGCGATATGGATTATCTGCTTAATCAAAATCGGCATTTGTTTCTTTACTTCGGCTACGCTTCCCGAATTTTTCAAATTGACGACGCAAGCCTTTTGCTTCCGTTTTTTCGCGTTCACTGTAAAACCCGAATGCCATGGTAATGACTACCATAGGTATAATTGCCAGGATAAAGACGACATAGAAGAGTTGACGAAGCGCATTGCTCCAGATCATATAATCGTCTGTATAAATTTGTGCGACGCGCTTAGTAAAATCTGCAAGCATGTCCAGAAGGTCGCGAACCATTGGTTCACCTGTCCAAGAATCTTGAATACTGAAGATCAGTGCGATGGGCTGTACCACCATTATGGTTAATAAGCAGAGAATAAGAATGATTAAAAATGATTTCCAGTAATGTTGACTACTATACTTGAACCCGCGTTTAAATCGTTGTCCAAGCGTTCCTTCTCCAAGACCCATTGAAGCTGATTGCAGGTAGAACAGAGGAAACAGGAACATGCATGGCAATAAAAGCTGCCAGGGAAGTGCTAAAACGGTCACACACAAGAGGAAGTTCCCAAGCCAAATAGCCACGAATTTTTTTCGCATATAATCGAAGAAGCTCTCCCAAGAAAACGCTTCTCCCAGCGTATGGACACACCAAAGAACAGATGTAAAAATGAGCGCAAAGATGAAAGTCCAAATTCCAAAAACCACATAGTCTTGTGTATTTCTGAAACCATAGCCTATTATGAATTCCAACTGACTTGCCCAATCATACCAATATTCCGTTTGTTGCAAAGCATAATGTGTCATGTCCTGCCAATAAACTACGGCAGCAATAATTGGTAAAACAATGAGTAAATTAATTTTCGCAAATTTCTTGAACACTAGGCGATACATTCGAAATGAATCTGCGATTACCTCTCCAATATTTCGGATTTTGTAAAAATTAAAGTCACTGCGTTTCTTAAAGTTCCCTACCTCTTCTTTATCAACCAGGTGTGGGTTTTTGCGTGCCACGTAGATTGGGTAGAAGACATAGAAAAACAAAATGATGGCAAACGAAAGAACAATCAACATGACCTTAGACCATGTTGGAAGATCCTGATAATTGTGCGTAACATAACTTTCTAAAAACCCAGCGGCGATAATAAATGGCACGAGGCTCAACATAATCTTTAGTCCACGTTTTGTAGAAAGTTGCAAGGACTGTAAACGGGTATAACTCTTTGGGAACAGCAGTCCATTTCCTGCAGTGATCCCAGCTCCACCTGCTAAAACAATAGCGGAAATTTCAAATGCACCGTGAATCCATATGCCCAGGAAACTTGTTATCAAAAGTCCTTTAGCGTGAAAAAAGTATTGAAAAGCACCTAGCATCACCCCATTGTAAAACAGCAAAATGTGTGTTCCAACTGTAAAAAAGAAACCAACAAAAAATGTCAGAAAGGCGACCTTAAGATTGTTCGTTGTAATCTGTATGAACATGGCCATTTGATCATCGGTTTCGTAAACCCTTAACGGATTTCCATTTTGGATGTTCTGCACAGTCATATCGACGTAGCCATCGCCCATCACTATACGAGGAAAGTCAGGGTCAACGTAAGTTGTAACAACGCCTATCAAGGTATAAACAAGAAATGCTACAAGTGCAAATAAGAGGTTTTTTCGTGAACGATAAATTTCTAAAGGAAGAGATGTTTGCCAAACGGTCAAAAACTTCTTGAGTGATTCTCCTTTCTGCTTGTGAACCCCCGTATAAACTTTCTGTGCTAATTGATTAAGGTAAACGCGTACTGTCCTTCGTCTGTAGAATGTCTGAGCATAACTAAGATCATCAGTTATGTCCATATACAGGTCGCTTAATTCTTCTGGATCATTCGATTTCGATTCATAGAGCTCTTCAAAGCGATTCCACTTCTTTTTGTTTTGTTCTATAAAATCAGTTTCCTTCAATCGGGCAGGTTAAATTTTCGCGAGTAGTAAATATAATTATGAAAACTGAATTATTTACAATGTTCCCCATTTATCGTAAATTTAGCTGACTAAACACCTATTTATGCGTTATTTACTGCTGTTCTCCTTGTTTTTATCGACAAATGGCCTTTTCGCCCAAATGACTCCAACTTATGATGATATTTTGATCCCAATGCGGGATGGTCTGTTCTTGGAAGCAGACATATACATCCCAGCTGGTGTAGATTCTGCAGAAGTCGTTTTGATCCAAACCCCTTACAACAAAGACTTCTATATCTGGTCCTTACCGATGGGGGTAGGAATGAATGTCGATACGCAGCCTTTTATTTGGGTCATTGTGGATTGGAGAGGGTTTTACGGATCGCTTCCTGCGGCAATTGCACAGCCCAATCGAGGGGAAGACGGTTACGACGTTTGCGAATGGATCACTGAACAACTATGGCATAAAGACCGCATCGGTACATGGGGACCTTCCGCGTTGGGAGGGGTTCAGTATAATTTGGCTCGAGAGAATCACCCCAATCATACATGTGCCGTTCCGCTGGTTGCCCATGCTCATCAGTCTTATGATGCTTATTTCTATGGTGGTGTATTAGAAAAGGCACGCCTCGAGCAATTGGACGCTCTGGGTTACGGCTTGTCTCCTGTAATTTTAGCGAACACCTATTATAGTTCCGTTTGGCAATTTTCAGAAAGTAGTACATGGTTTGCGCCAGACATTAAGATTCCAACACTTCAAATTGGAGGCTGGTACGACCACAACATTGACAAAATGATGGACGTTTACGCTTCCTCACGAACGGATGCGGGAGCTGCAGTTCTTGACCAGCAATGGCTTCTTGTGGGCCCTTGGGTTCATGGAGGTTCAGGTGCAGCCTATGTAGGAAGTGCTATTCAAGGTGAATTAAGTTATGCAAATGCCGAATTCAAAAGCGACACGATGGCGTGGGATTTCTTGCAGTATTACTTACTCGATACGCCCAACAACTGGCAAAACACGGACTTCATCACCTATTATGAGACTGGTCTTGATCAATGGGCAACATCGAATGCAACAAGCATTGAAAGTCCTACAACCGATGTTCTATACCTCAATGCTAGTAATCAACTTGTCTCGGGTAATGCCATTGGCAGTACAACGTTCGTTTCTGATCCTTCAAACCCATCTCCAACAATTGGTGGTGCGACGCTAAACAGCGCATTGGATCAAGGACCATACGATCAAATTAGCTTAGAATCTCGCAATGATATTATTACATTTTCGACAGGTGAGCTTTCACAGGACGTTACCGTTTCTGGAAGAATTACAATAGATATTTACGTTGAATCTGACCAAGAAGATTGCGATATCTCTGTGCGACTTGTAGATGTATACCCCGACAATCGCAATATGCTTATCACGGATGGAATTGCTCGAATGCGCTTTCGCAATGGTTATACACAGGCAGACGAAACTTTTATGAGTCCTGGTAATGTTTACACCCGACAAATTGAGCTTCCATTTACCAATTTCACATGGCTGGCTGGGCACAAAATAAAGATCTATATCGGTGGTAATAACGCATCTCGATACGATGTGAACTTACAGAATGGAGGGACGATGTACACCGCTAGTGATACAAATGTTGCAAATATAACTGTGCATCACAACGCACTCTACCCATCAAGCATTACACTTCCTGGATCAAATTCATTTTTGGGATCAGACGATCTGGAAAATATTCGCCTCGGTGTTTATCCCAATCCAGCTAAAGAAACCTTAAAAATCGACACGGATTTGACTCTTGAAAACATCAAAATTATCGATTTGAGTGGTCGCATTATCCAAACGCATGAAGTTTCGCTCGAAAGCATTGAAATTGGGAATTTGAAGAGTGGTGTTTATCTCATTCGAGTATCGGATGGTATACGAACAATTGAACGGAGGTTTGTGAAACTTTAATGTCGCTTTCTCGAAAGTTCGAACTTCCCAATTTTCAAGAAGAACCCTCCTGGCTTTCCTTCCGTTTTCTTTGTGCGACGGAAGTCTACCTCACGATTCGTCTTTTTTTCAACGAACTCAGTAATTGGTGCGATTGGATTCTGCATATCGCTAAATGCCAAAGTACTATTGTCTTGATTTTGAATATTCTCCGTTACAACAGGAAACGTTCGCTTTGAAATCGGCTCAATGTCTCGGTTCTCTATTGTCGCTACAATGGTTCCAACAGCTCTTCTTTCCATTCTATCAATAGGCATGTTCGGTTGTTGTTTGTCTCCTTCGTCATTTGGTGTTGGCTGCACATAGAAGTCATCCGATCCTCCCGAATTACTTTCATCAGAAGCAACTTGCTGTGCGCCATTCGACTGTTGATCTTCGCTATTCAAGGATTGATTGTCAACATCATCTGAAGGTTTTTCATTCTGCCCATTTTCAACAAAATAAGTTCCCTTTTCAGTGGTTGGATCGCTATTCATGGTTGACCAAACAAGGAAAAAAGCAATCACACTTGCTGCGGCTGCAACCGTAATGAACTGCCACAATACAACTGTCTTTCGTTTCAATCCTTCTTTCTCTGCATATCCAACAGACATGTCTGGTTCAAAATAAACAGCCCCGTACAATGCTTTCTCACGCTTAAGTTTAGCATCACCCTCCACAAATGTTTCCAACTCCGCTGATTTCGCTTCATCCAAAATACCTTCCGCATCGGAAATCATGAAGTATTCAACATTATTATTCGTGATTGCTTCGTCGATCAATGGTTGCTTAAGGTCATTCTTTAATGCGTCATCCAATTCAAATTCTTCTGCCTCAAATGTTGGAAGTGAATCATCCTCCATTTTTAGGTCAGGATTAGCTTCTAGGAACGCCATTAATAACGCAGTATCCTCCTCGTTCAAATTTCCTTCAAGGAAATCGAGGTAGAAAGCTTCGTAATTAAATATGCTGATTCGTTCCATTATATTACTAATTCCAATCGTTTAATATATTCTTTTAAAGCCTTTCTGGCTCTGAATATGTACACTTTAACCTGTGATTCGCTCAATCCTGTAATTTCTGCAATCTCTGCGTAATTGTATCCTTCATAATCTCTCAGCAAAACAACCGACTTCTGCATTTCAGGTAGTTTGTTTAATGCCTCTTCCAAAACTTCCTTTACATCGAAGTTGATACTCGGATTCGATCTCCCTTCTGGTGCATGTTCGATATCTCCCGAACGTCCTTCTTTCTTTGCCCAATCAACAATCGCATGGTAAGCTGTTGTGAATAAATACGATTTTACTTTTTCGTAATTGACTTCTTCATGCTTGATCCAAACCTTTGTAAACGTTTCTTGTACAATATCTTTAGCTGTCATCTCATTTCTAAGATGCTTCATGGCAAATCGGAAGATATTATCCGAATACTCATCGACAGCTATATTATACTCCTTACGGGTCATTGGTTGCGAATTACAGCTATAAGACTTTTAAGTTGCAAAAAAGTTACAGCAGTAATTAAAAAATAATTCAATTTTCCCAAAAAGTTAGGCTATTAGGCCGTTACAGGGGCGAAAATTATTTTGTTCTTAGCTGAATAAACTGATACGGATTGTATCGATCTTTGTTGGCAGAGTCTTCTTCGTAAGCTGGACCTTGAACTTTAACATCTGTGATTTCAACAGTTACTTTGTCGTTGCCTTTAAAGTATTTCTCAATAACAGCTTTAATGTTGTCCGCTCTGGTTTGTGCCAACTTCTCATTTGTTCCAAACGTCTTCGTTGGTACCTGTGATGCTGAAGATACAATGTTAATTGTTATGCTCTCACGTCCTTCTGCAAGTTGATCTTCTATTCCTTTCAAAAAGGCACTCAATTCTTTATGTGAAGTGTTCAGCTTGTTCTTGTTGTAGGCGAAGTTGTGCATCAATTCGAAATTTTTGTATGCCAGAACAACTTCTGCTGGCTCACCTACTGTACATGAGCTTGTCGCCGTCTGTCCAAGAGCATCCGTAATCGTTACAGAATAATCTCCTTTTGAAAGTCCAGCAACGTTCATATCACTAGATCCATTCGACCATGCATAGGTGTAGGGTGCTACACCTCCATCGATTGTCAAACTAATTGATCCATCAGAACCTTTATTTGTTGAGGCGTCTTTAGCCAAACACGTTGAGGACAACGCAGGTGGTGAAAGAATATCAATCATATAGATATCACTCAACTCTCCATCTCTGTTACTCGACCAATAAGCCTGACTTCCTGTGTGACTGAAAAAAGCATCAAACTTTGGAGAATTGATCTTCTCTCCCAAATTTTCTGGTGCTGACCAACTTGTCCAACTTCCCTGCTTTACTGAATAAAAAATATCAGCATCTCCCTGACCTCCAAAACCATTGCTTGAGAAAAATAGCGTGTCCTGACTCTTTGACAAAAACGGTGAAATCTCAAACCCTGCAGAGTTTACAGTAGGTCCAAGGTGCGTAAGCGTAGACCATGATCCTGCTGTCTTTGTACTTACGTATAAATCTTCCTCACCAATAGATCCAGGACCTGCGTATGAAACCAAGATTACGTCTTCTGCATCATTGACATGAAATCCATAAAAGTTCCCTTCAATGTCTAGCCCAGGAATTTCGATTTTCTCTGGCTTCGACCATCCATCTCCATTTCCGCTTGAAACAGCAAGACCCTTTTCCATATCCTTTTTCCCATCGTATGCATTCAGCAAGTACATCCTTGTACCGCCATTGCCCATGCTCAGAACCGCATTGTTAAGCTTGTTGTTCAAATCCTTCAAACGAGCACAATCAGTATATGCTCCACTTTCGTCTTTTCTACTGAACCAAATATCCTGATCCATTTCTCCACCTTGATTTGCCGCGTCCATTGTTCGCACAAAATAGAGCATTGACCCATCTTTGGAGAATACAGGGATACTTTCTTCAGCTCCCGTATTAACCGTTCCTCCTAATCTCACTGGTTCTGAAAAACGCCAAATCTGTGCGTTGATTGATCCTACAAATCCTACAAAGAGTGTTGCAACTATATATTTTCCTAGCATGTTGTCTATTTATCTTCCTAACATTAAACCAAGTACTAGCTCATGACCGCCAGAACTGTGTTGATTGAATTGTGAAATTGAATAATCGAATGAATAACCAAATTTAAATCGCTCGCTGATATTTAATCCAGCCATGATGATTGCAGCATCTGAATTATTGAAGCCGCCTACACCTTGGCGGTAAGAAAGTGCAAACCAAAGCCATTCTTTATACTCCAATTGAAGGGATCCCTCAAGAGAAACGGGCGCTGGTTGCATGAACTTTCCTAATATCGCTGGCGTCAATGTCAAATTATCCGAAATTGGGAACTTGTATCCCGCCGTAAACTTGACATGGGTCTTTGGATCAACATTTACTAGATCTGTCCCTCCAAAACTGATAAAATCTCTTGTCAACTGATCTGCAGAAACGCCCAAGAATAATCTATCTGAATAGAAATACAATCCTGCTCCAATGTCAATCGTGTTGAGATTGCTTGATTGTGCATAGGCATCATACGTAGGATCCGTATAGCCCAAGGTTGTCTCTATTAAATTCAAGGTCTGTGCTCTGTCTGACAAGAAAGATCTGTTAGACAAACCTACATTTGCACCAAACGACAGGTTGTAATTTTGAGACACTGGAATATGCAGTGCATACGTAATGGCACCCTTCAACTGACGAAAAGCACCGTATTGATCTGCAATCACCATTCCACCAAGTGCGTGCTTTAGTTTCCCTGTCTTAATCTCTGGATTACGCACTGGACCTATACTTGTACGCAAGGCTGGATTGTAACGAACCTTAGGTCTCTTCGACAAAGGGGACGACACATAGATGTATGAAGACAAGGGTGCGTTATCAAATCCTACCCATTGCATTCTTCCACCCAATGTCACATCAACGAAATCGTAAACACCAGCAGCACCAGGGTTTACCATATATTGATTTCGAAGGTATTGACTGAATTGGGGCATCTGCTGACCAAATGCTATTGTACTCAATCCGATTATTGCTAGTGTTGCTAATCTCTTTCGCATCGCTTTTTATTTATTCAAAATTATTGATACCGTACCTGTTGCTGAGTCTTCTTCAGCATTCTCATCATTGAAGTTTATCACGTAGTAATAAGATCCTACTGGCAAAGCTTCACCTTTATATGTTCCATCCCAAGGTCGCAGACTATATGCACCCTGATCTGAACTGTACAACATGTTGCCCCAACGGTTATAGACATATACTTCATTATTCGGGTAAGTAAGATCTAAGTGCAAGATCTCCCAAATATCGTTGATCATATCTCCATCCGGTGTAAATGCTGTCGGAACTGAAATATCACAAACGTCAACCGTGATAATTACAGGGCTCCATGGACCTTCACAATCATTTGTTGTTTCAGTCACATAGTACGTCGTTGTTCCAACAACATCATCAGGCAGCAATGTTGTTCCCGTTCCAAGAACATCTGTCAACATACTGTCGGAATACCATGTATAGGTTCCTCCAGTTCCAGAAGCGATCATATCGTCAAAGAATACACCCGTACAATACGTCTGATCTGTTCCCGCAGTAGGTGCAGGTGGATACGTATTGACGATTATGGTTTGTGTTCCTGTCAAGGTGTTTGAACAGTTCGCATCCGTAATATCAACAAGTACATAAACCCCTGGTGAGCTTCCCAAAGAAACAGGACTTGATGTACCCGTAGCCGTTTGTGCTACTCCATCCAATGTATAATTGATTGTCCAGTCTGGAGCTCCATTTACACCTACCAATATATCCGCAACTGGATCGCCTGTACAATAAGATGATGATCCTGTCAAACTATTCATCGTTGGAAGTGGATTCACCGTTACAACAAAACTAATTTCATCTGAACATGTCCCATTTCCGTCATACGCCCATATTGTTTGCGATCCTAGAATGGTCAAGTTCGTGATTTGCGTTCCTCCGCTCAATTGTGGAGAATCGTAATACGCTTCATTGCCTGACAGGTTCGTTCCAGTAATTGCTCCCAAAGTATACGAATCACATGCCGTGACATCTGCAATTGGGTCTATAACTGGTTGAGGTATCACAGAAATAGAAGTCAACGCTGTGTTTGTACAACCGTTTGCATCGGTAATCAGTACCGTGTATGTTTCTCCATCATTGGCTCCAGAAACAGTTGGTGACTGATCTGTGTTATTTGTGATGATCGATCCACCCGATGTTGTCCAGAACCATGAAACTGCGTCTCCTGCTGTTTCATTCAGCGTCAATGTGCTTCCTGCGCAAATAGGTCCATCATTCGTTGCTGTCGCATTTGGCACTGGGTTGATTGATACCGTTACTGGCTCAACGCTTGTACATCCATTCCCATCTTGAAGCATAATATAATACGTCCCTGATCCAACAGTTGTAGGTGTTGCTTCTGGAATTGTTGCTGCTGCATCTTGCCAATACGTCAATGTTCCAGCATCACTCCCAACTGTAATTGCTGCTGCTGTAATGTCTTCTGTTCCAGAAGCACATACTGCTGCAGGGTCTGTGATTATTAAGTTCGGTAAAGGATTCACCGTTACAGCTACTGCCTGAACAACCGAACAACCGTTCCCATCGACTAATTGAATGTAGTAGGTTCCTGTTCCAACTGCATTTGGTGTTCCTAGCGCAACCGTTGCAGCCATATCTGTCCAATACGTTAACGTTCCTGGATCACTTCCCGCTGTTACTGCCGCTGCTGTTATGTCAACTGTCCCTGGCGAACATACTGCTGCTGGATCTGTGATTGTCAAAGTTGGTAATGGGTTCACAATTGCATTCACAGCTTGAACAACCGAACAACCGTTCCCATCAACTAACTGAATGTAGTTAGTTCCTGTTCCAACTGCATTTGGTGTTCCCAATGCTATCGTTGCAACCATATCTGTCCAATACGTCAATGTTCCAGCATCACTTCCTGCTGTTACCGCTGCTGCTGTTAAGTCAACTGTTGCTGGTGAACATACCGCTGCTGGGTCTGTAATTGTCAATGTTGGCAATGGATTCACAACTGAATTTACAGCCTGAACTACTGAACAGCCATTTCCATCTACTAATTGAATGTAGTAAGTTCCCGTTCCAACTGCCCCTGGCGTTCCAAGTCCTACTGTTGCACCTGCATCTGTCCAATACGTTAATGTTCCTGCATCACTTCCTGCCGTTACTGCCGCCGCTGTTAAATCAACAGTCCCTGGCGTACAAACTGCCGTTGGATCTGTGATTGTAAGTGTTGGTAATGGGTTTACTACAACATTCACTGGCTCAACAGTCGTACAGCCGCCACCAATCTCAAGTTGAATGTAGTAGGTTCCTGTTCCAACTGCATTTGGTGTTCCCAATGCTATCGTCGCTGCTAAATCTGTCCAATACGTTAACGTTCCAGCATCACTTCCTGCTGTTACCGCTGCTGCCGTTATGTCAACTGTTCCTGGTGAACAAACTGCCGCTGGATCTGTAATAATCAAAGTTGGAACTCCTGTAACAGTAGCGTTCACTGCTTGAACAACCGAACAACCATTTCCATCCACTAATTGAATGTAGTAGGTTCCTGTTCCAACAGCATTTGGTGTTCCCAATGCTATCGTCGCTGCTAAATCTGTCCAATACGTTAACGTTCCAGCATCACTTCCTGCTGTTACCGCTGCTGCCGTTAAGTCAACTGTTCCTGGTGCACAAACCGCTGCTGGATCTGTGATTGTCAATGTTGGTAATGGGTTCACAACTGCATTCACAGCTTGAACGATTGAACAACCGTTTCCATCGACTAATTGAATGTAGTAGGTTCCTGTTCCAACTGCATTTGGTGTTCCCAATGCAACCGTTGCAGCCACGTCTGTCCAATACGTTAATGTTCCTGCGTCACTTCCCGCAGTTACCGCTGCTGCTGTTATGTCAACTGTCCCTGGCGAACATACTGCTGCTGGATCTGTGATTGTCAAAGTTGGTAATGGGTTCACAATTGCATTCACAGCTTGAACAACCGAACAACCGTTCCCATCAACTAACT
>CAJQJL010000096.1 GCA_905478665.1 uncultured Flavobacteriales bacterium | reverse complement strand
AACAAACGGGAAATCAATCCACCGCTAAGTACTTTGGACAGTGTCTATTTTCAATCACGGACAATGCAGAATTGGAAGCATTACAAACTGAGATGCGTGAAAACGATAACCTTGAAATGGTTCGTTTAGATCACAACACTCAACGTGCTCTAATTATCACACATGGTTTATCGGGTTTAACAGAAGAAGAGTTTACATCGTGGTTCGGAGCTTATGGAGTTTCCGTTCATTGTGTTCAAATTGGTGTATATGGTGTTGATACCATGAATCCATACCCATTCACTAATTGCCAAAACTAGAATCATGAAAGCGATTATAACAAGTATTTTCATCTTAGGTTCTCTCGGAGTCTTTGGACAGGGAGTTGCTTCGAATGCATGTGACCAGGCACAGAATATCTGTAACTCAGTTCCAGTGCCATTTCCATTAACAACAGGACCAAGTCCAAACCCTACTGTACCACCTGCGGGAAGTTTTTCGAACCCAAACAGTAACCCAGCGGGTATGAATTCAGGGTGCTTATTGGCGGGAGAATTGAATCCAAATTGGTTTGTCTTGAATGTTACCTCTACTGGTTTGCTTGAATTCCAGATTGGTGCACCAGGAGGTTCGGGATATTTTGATTGGGAATTGTGGCCGTACGATCCTGTAACAGGATGTACAGATATAGCTAATAACTTGGTAGCACCTGCTGCTTGTAACTGGAATGCTTCAGCTCAAGGATTTACAGGTATGTCAAATGGTGGGCCTCCAGCAGGGGGTATCGCTGGGAATTTTCAACCAGCTATTCCTGTTGTAGCAGGAGAAGCATATATTCTAATGTTCTCAAATTACAGTTCTCAGCAAGGGAATGTTAACTTAACTTTCCCTCCAACTGGAGCAACGATTGGATGTTCAGGTGGTACACCAGATCAAACAATTTGTTTGGGAGACGCTGCAACTGTGGATTTGATCATGAGCCCAGGATGGGTTAATGCGACAGCAAACTGGTTGGTTACGAATAATGTATCAAATACATCTGGTATTACAGGTGTGATCGTGGACCCTGTGGTTACTACGGATTACGAGGTGGAGATTTGGGATCAAGGAGCAATCGTTGATACAATTGAATTCACAATAACTGTTGTCAATCCACCAGCTCCAGATGCTGGACCAGATCAAAATGTATGTTTAGGATTCCCTATAGATTTGGATGGTACACAAAGTGATCCAGCAAATTCTATATTATGGACAACTGATGTTACGGGGGTTCCGATTAACCCAATTGTGAATTATGTGCCAAGCTTCTTAGTTGAAGATCCTTCGGTAACAGTAAATCAACTTGGAACTTACCTTTTCATCCTTCGTGAGTCGAATGCTACCTGTGGTGATGTTTACGATACTGTTGAAGTAGTTGTTTCGGAATTGAATATCACGGCAACATCTGTAGCACCATCGTGTGAAGGATTTGCAGATGGTGAAATTCACATTACTAGTTTAGACGCGTCAGAATATAGCTTTGACGGCGGTATTACATGGATCACTGATTCATTTGATGTTGTTTTTAATGCTGGATTATACACAGTTTGTGGTAGATCGGCATTGGGGTGTCAGAAATGTGTTGACGTGAATGTAGTAGACCCAGCACCTGTGACCATCTCCGTAAGTAATGATACATTGATTTGTGAGAATGGAACGGCATATATGTCGGCCACTGCAACTGGCGGAACGACCTATTTATTCCATTGGGATCATTCAGGAAGTACAAATGCAATGCAGTCTGTGAACCCAACAGTCGCCACAACTTATTCAGTATATGCAGAAAATGAAAATGGTTGTGTCTCGCCAATCGAAACGATTGATGTGACGTTAAGAAATCCTTTGACTGGAACAATTTCACCGTGGGATACAATTTGCCCTGGTTACCCAACTGATTTGATGGCGACCGTTGTTGGTGGAATTGGAATGCCTTATGATTTCGTTTGGACAACAGGAGACACACAGAATGGTCCAGACAACCATACAATTAATGTGAATCCTCCAGCGACACAAAACTATACGGTAACAATAACGGACGGATGTGAGTCAACTCCATTGGTTATGGAAACGAATGTACGTGTAGCTCCATTGCCTGTTCCAGCGTATACAGTATTAGACCCTGAGCAATGTGAGCCAGCGATATTCCACATCGTTAATAGTACAGACCCTGCGCTTAGCCAGTTCAATTATTGGTTAGTTGATGGTGTGCAGCAGTTTGTAAATCAGGATACGATAACAACTGCAGAAATGTGGGCTGGTACCTATGATATGCAAATGATCATCACGACGTATGAAGGTTGTGTAGATTCATTGACGTTCACAGATGCTTTAGAAGTAAAGCCTAAACCAGTTGCTGATTTCAGATACTCACCAAATCCGGTGACAATGTTTAATACAACAGTGAGCTTTACGAATTACTCATTCAATGGTTACTCATACCAATGGTTCTTTGACGGTGGTAATCCATCTCAGTCTACACAAACGAATGTGCAGGTAATGTACCCTGATGGTGTTACTGGAATCTATGATGTAATGCTGATTACGACATCTGAACTTGGTTGTGTTGATACAATGCAACATGAGTTGATCGTATTCCCAGAGGTACTGATTTATGCACCAAATACATTCACACCTGACGACGATGAGTTCAATCAGGATTGGAGAATATTTATGGAGGGAATTGATGTTTATGACTTTGAACTATTGATGTTTGATCGCTGGGGAGAAATCATTTGGGAGTCACATGATATAACTGTTCCATGGGATGGAACGTTTAATGGTAAACCGTTGCCTACAGGTACGTACAATTGGGTTGTTCGAACAAAAGACTTGTTGAATGACAAAAAATACACCTACAACGGTCATGTCAATATCTTAAGATAGAAGACAATTCAAATTTCAATTAAACGCTCTTACCTTGCATAGGTTGGAGCGTTTTCTTTTTTACCTTTGCAGCATGCAACTCTCAAAAATCATTTTTAGATCCAATGTCCGTTACCCATAGTAAGGTTAGTGTTGGATGAGGATATAGAATTTTGACTAAAAATGAATACAATGACTAGAGAAGAATTTCACAACGATATATTTCAGGGAGTACCAACAGAGATCCCATTACTACATAAGGCTGAGGAGGGTATCAATCATGCCCCAAGACGTAAACAAATCCTTACGGAAGAAGAGCGCAAATTGGCTCTTCGAAATGCCCTACGCTATTTCCCAAAAAAACATCATGCTACATTGGCTCCTGAGTTTTTGAATGAGTTGAATGATTTTGGAAGAATCTACATGTTGAGATATCGACCAGAATATACAATGTTTGCACGTCCAATAAGTGAATATCCTGGAAAGTGCGAACAAGCAAAGGCGATCATGTTGATGATTCAAAACAATTTGGATTACGCTGTTGCTCAACATCCACATGAGTTAATCACGTACGGTGGAAATGGAGCCGTTTTCCAAAATTGGATTCAGTACCGTTTGGCGATGAAATATTTGGCTGATATGACGGATGAACAAACCTTGGTAATGTACTCTGGTCACCCAATGGGATTGTACCCTTCACATAAGGATGCACCTCGTGTTGTAGTGACAAATGGTATGATGATTCCGAATTACTCGCAGCCAGACGATTGGGAGAAATTCAATGCGCTTGGTGTTACGCAATATGGGCAAATGACAGCTGGTTCGTACATGTACATCGGTCCGCAGGGAATTGTTCATGGAACAACAATTACTGTTCTAAATGGATTTAGAAAAATAAAGAAAGAGCCTGCAGGAAACTTGTTTGTTACTTCAGGGCTTGGTGGGATGAGTGGCGCTCAACCGAAAGCGGGATCTATTGCAGGATGTATAACAGTTTGTGCTGAAGTAAACCCAAAAATCACAAAGATTAGACACGAGCAAGGTTGGGTAAATGAGATAATTGAAGATTTAGACGCTTTGGTTTCTCGTGTTAAAGCAGCTAAAGAGAATAAAGAAGTTGTATCCATCGCTTACCTTGGAAATATTGTAGAAGTATGGGAGAAGTTTGATGAACAAGATATTAGAATCGACCTAGGTTCTGATCAAACATCATTGCATAATCCGTGGGCAGGAGGATATTATCCTGTTGGAATGTCGTTTGAGGCTGCGAACGAGATGATGGCCTCGAACCCTGATCAGTTTAAACAAGAAGTACAAACATCGCTTAGAAGGCATGTTGAAGCTGTAAATAAGCATACTGGAAAGGGAACCTATTTCTTCGACTATGGAAATGCATTCTTGCTCGAAGCATCAAGAGCAGGTGCTGATATCATGGCAGAAAATGGCATTGATTTTAGATATCCTTCTTATGTGCAGGATATAATGGGACCAATGTGTTTTGATTATGGTTTTGGACCTTTCCGTTGGGTATGCGCTTCTGGCAAACCTGAAGATCTTCAAGTAACAGACAACATAGCTTGTGCTGTGCTTGAGGAAATAAAGCAAAATAGTCCTGCTGAGATTCAACAACAAATGGCGGACAATATACAGTGGATCAAGGGAGCACAAGAAAATAAATTGGTCGTTGGTTCGCAAGCGCGAATTCTATATGCCGATGCGGAAGGTCGCACGAAAATTGCAAAGGCGTTTAACGATGCAATTGCTGCTGGAGAAATAGGACCAGTGGTGCTTGGACGAGATCATCATGATGTTTCTGGAACGGATTCGCCGTACCGAGAGACGTCTAATATTTACGATGGATCAAGATTTACGGCGGACATGGCGATTCATAACGTTATTGGTGACAGTTTCCGCGGAGCCACATGGGTTTCTATTCACAATGGTGGTGGAGTAGGATGGGGAGAAGTGATCAATGGTGGATTTGGAATGCTATTGGATGGATCAGCTGATGCTGAACGTCGATTGAAAATGATGCTTCATTGGGACGTGAATAATGGTATTTCTCGTAGAAGTTGGGCGCGAAATGAAGGGGCGATGTTTGCTATAAAGAGAGCTATGGAAGCTGAGCCTAGATTGAAAGTTACAGTTCCTGAATTGGTTGATGATTCAATTGTTGACGATCTTTTCTGATAGAAAACAGTATCCTCATTTTAGAAAAATGAGTGTGAAAAAGGCGGAGTTTAAGCTCCGCCTTTTCTTTTCAGTAAATACTACTCCTTTACGAATCGCTTTTGTGCAATTCCAAGGTTGGTTTGGATACTTAAAGTATAGGTTCCTGGTGCCAGCGTTTCAACTGAGAAACTTGATAACTCCTCTTGCTGAACAAGTGAACCAGTTACATCAAATATCGATACCTTCTGAACTTCACTATCAGTAGTAATGTTCAGCTTTCCAAATGTCGGATTCGGATAAATTGTGAGTGAAATCATAGTGTTTTCATCTAAACCAATTGTTGTGATTGCTTCACATGCAGAAGTTTCTGTACAGTTTCCAATAGTTACCTCAATAGCATAACTTCCATTCGCTGATGGCGTGAAAGATTGATTCGTTTCGCCTGCGATTGCTGTATTTCCATTGTTGCAATCAACCCATTGATAGTTGTCTGCTGATCCTTCATCTGCGGTAAGCGTAATTCCTGAAACGCTAATGCCTGCATTAACGGGTACAATCGTCACCAATTGATTTTGCGTGCTTGTGTTTCCGTTTCCATCATCATACGTCCATGTTACTGTCGCTGTACTGGTTATCGGTAATGTTACGTTGCTAGTTCCTGTTAATGTTCCAACGCAATTGTCTGTTGCTGTCGGTGGCGTAAGCGAACTGACTTCACACGTTTCAGTAATGTCGCTTAGTGATGCTTGATCTGCAACTGGAGCAGTTATATCACTGATGTTAACCTGTTGTGTTTGTGTTGAGGTATTTCCATTTCCATCATCAAAAGTCCAAGTGATTAAAATGCTCGTTGTGATAGGGAGCGTTGCATCTGGAACACCAGTAATACTTCCTTGACAGTTGTCCGTTGCCGTCGGAGCGACAAGGCTGGTTACTTCACATTGCTCGTTGATATCAGATAACGAAGTGGCATCTGCAACAGGAGCAACGTTATCATTAATAATGACATTTTGCGATTGCGTTGAAGTGTTTCCATTCCCATCATCATAGATCCACGTAATAGTCATCGTTGATGAAATAGGTAGCGTTGCGTTATGGGTAGCTGTTATCGTTCCAGAACAATTGTCTGTCGCAGTAGGTGCTATTAGTGATGTTATTTCACAAGCAGCAGTTAAGTCAGCAAGCGTCGCAAGGTCTGCAACTGGAGCTGTATTGTCATTGATCACAACATTTTGCGTTTGCATTAACGTATTTCCGTTTCCATCATCAAACGTCCATGTTATAGTTGTTGATGCTGTAATTGGCAAGGTTACATTGTGGATTCCTGTTACTGTACCGATACAGTTGTCTGTTGCCGTTGGCGCCGTTAGCGATGTGATTTCACATTGTGCTGTTAAGTCAGCTAACGAAGCAATATCTGGCAGTGGTGCTGTGATATCATTTAGTACAACATTTTGTGTTTGCGTACTTGAATTTCCTTCAGCATCCGCGTATGTCCATGTAATTGTCGTGTTAGACGTGATAGGAAGAACAGCGTTATTACTTACTAAAACTGCGCTACAATTGTCCGTAGCTGATGGATTCGACAATGAAGTCACCGAGCATTGTTCCACAACATCAGGAAGCGTTGCTAGATCTGGAACAGGTGGTGTATTATCATTAATCACAACGTTTTGTGTTTGAGTAGAGACGTTTCCATTTCCATCATTGTATGTCCAAGTAACAGTCGTATTTGATGTGATTGGGAGTGTTGCATTGTGTGTGCCAGTCAATGAACCTATGCAATTGTCGGTTGCTGTTGGTGCATTCAAGCTTGTTACTGAACATTGCGCATTAACATCAGTCAAAGTCGCTAAGTCTGCCACGGGAGAGGTATTGTCATTGACGATGACATTCTGGGTTTGTGTAGAAGTGTTTCCATTTCCATCATCATAGGTCCAAGTAATTGTTGAAGTTGACGTAATAGGAAGTGTAGCATTGTGTGTTCCAGTTACGGCTCCGACGCAGTTATCTGATGCGGTTGGTGCTGTTAAGGATGTGATTTCACATTGCGCGGTTAAATCTGAAAGACTCGCTTGATCTTGAACTGGAGCAGTGACATCATTCAACGTTACTACTTGCGTTTGTGTGGAAGTGTTTCCATTTCCATCATCATAGGTCCACGTTATTGAGGTGTTTGTAGTAATTGGTAAGGTAGCGTTGTGCGTTCCTGATACAACACCTGTACAATTATCATTGGCTGTCGGTGAAGTGAGTGCAGTTACTTCACATTGGGCTGTAATTGGCGACAATGTTCCGGTAGTTGGCACTGGTGCGGTATTGTCGTTGATAACTACATTCTGCGTTTGCGTTGAGGTATTGCCATTTCCGTCATCATAAGTCCATGTGATTGTTGTGGAAGCTGAAATTGGTAATGTAGCATTGTGCGAACCAGTTACCGAGCCAACACAATTATCTGTTGCTGAAGGAGCTGTCAAAGATGTGATCGAACATTGAGCGTTCAAATCGCTTAAAGTTGGTGTGTTGGCAACAGGTGCTGTGATATCGTTGATAACAACATTCTGTGTTTGTGTAGATGTGTTTCCATTGCCGTCGTCATACGTCCATGTAATTGTTGTGGAAGCTAAAATTGGCAATGTAGCATTGTGAGAACCAGTTACCGAGCCAAGACAATTATCCGTTGCTGATGGAGCTGTCAATGATGTAATTGAACATTGTGCGGTCAAATCGTTTAGTGAAGCGACATCAGCTACTGGAGCTACGTTATCATTGATAATTACATTTTGCAATTGCGTTGAGGTATTTCCGTTTCCATCATCATACGTCCATGTTACTGTTGTACTAGAAGTTATTGGAAAGGATGCACTAGTTGTCCCTGTGACTGATCCTGCGCAGTTGTCTGTTGCCAAGGGAGCTGTTAGTGAACTTACGGAACACTGCGCTGAAACGTCAGATAATGACGCAACACCTGGCACTGGAGCTTGGTTATCTGCAATAGTGATGGTAATTGGTTGATCCATGATTTTTTCGCAGAACTGAGAGCAACCATTGATTGATCCTTCGATGCTTTGCAAAGCTGGATCTAATCCATAAATAATTCCGTCAACAGCGCTGGGAGAATAGTCAGTAATTGTCGTTCCAGAAGTTTCTTCGAAATCGAAATGTGCAACGACATTGCTTTCTTGCCCAGTAAAACATGTTGTTAGAATGTTCTGAACACCCGTCGCATCGAGTGCCGTATTCCAAATGGTCAATTGATCGATGTCAAAAGGTGTAAATTGTCCTGCATATGCCCCAGATGTTAAATTGGTTCCAGATGCAAGGCCACTGCCTCCAGGAGTATAAGCTCCTGAGTTCTCCAAAATACCATCTACGTATATGTACCATCCAGTAGAGCTGACCACTCCTGTAATTTCATGCCATTGACCGTCGGTAACAGTTGTCGTTGAGGCGCCACTACTTTTGTAGCCACCTGCTCCATCTCTACCATCAAGTTTTGCTTTTCCAGCAGCGTCTATATATAAAATGTATCCAATGGATCCTGAGTACTTAACTGCAATCCATTGAGCTGCTCCTGTAGCGTTAGCTTTTACACGAGTTGAAACAGTAATGGTAGATCCCACAGAGCGATCGCTGGCTCCTAAGAAAACGTAATCATTAACTCCATCAAAATCGAATGCTCGGTTTGTCGTTACCAATTTACTAGCTGTTACGTTCACAGTAGTTGTTGAGCTCAAAACTCCTGTGTTGAAACTAAGCCCCGCACCTGTTCCTGCGGTTGGTCCATCAAGTACAGCACTGGTTGCATTGTTAACGAGTGTATAACTGTTTTCTGTTGATGATCCTGCGATATCAACAGTTGCTGACCCGCTTGAACATAAGCTTGTAGGTGTTGCTGTAACAGAAAAATCAGCAATTGAAACAACTTCTACGAGGATGCTTTCACTTTCTGTACAGTTGTTGGCTGTTGTTCCCGTCGCAGTGTAGGTGGCGGTGTTTGTTGGAGTGAATGGGGTTCCATCTACTACGCTTAGGTTCCAACTAATTCCTGTTCCGTTTGAGGCTGTTAACGTTACACTTTCTCCTGGACACAATGTTGTTGCTGTCACGGCAATTTGTATTCCTGCTTGGAATTCATGCGCACCAATATCTACTGAGTTACTGACTCTAGGAAGTCCCGCAAAGTCTGTTTCTTCAATCATTACTCCAAAAGAAGTACCACCATCAATTGCTGGTGAAAGACCAGAACAGTCAATGCGGAAATCATCGTTGACTGCATTTCTAAACAAAGGATCTTGGTTTAGTCCGAATAGTACATCTTCGCTAATGCAATTTTGGAATACATCCAATGGTATTCCTGAGTTAACCCATAAGATTGGAGTTGCGCTACCATTGTTGTAAAAGATGTTATTGATGTATCTACTGTCTGCTGAACGACCAATCCCCATTGCGTAGCCACTTGCACCTGCGTTTTCTGTAAATGTATTGTTGGTTACTTCCATTGGGCAAACAACTCCGAAACCATTGTTTACTACATTGTAGATCGTAGCAACTCCGAATGTTGATGTGCACACGTTATCATAGAATAAACAATTGTCTATTTTTCCATAATTTTTTTGATTGTATCCACGGTCGCCAACATAGAGCATATTTCCCAGTACACTTGCACTTGAATTATTGCGAATTACACTATGAGAGAAATTTACGACTGTTGTTCCGCCTTGAGTGGCGTAGTGGAAATTCTGATAGATTCCAGCGTTGATAGCTGTATTCTTCTCAACGATAACATCATTAAAATCAATCTGAATTAATTGATCTGCACCCGTGTGAAAAGTAATTAATGCAGGTGCGGTCAATTCATTTCCTGTACCGTTAGCGTTTCCATCTGCAATTGTTACTCCGTCAACAACAATATCTGATTTTGGACTTTGGATATACAAAAGGTGATAAGAATTGTCTTGCCTTGTTGCTTCCGAATAATCGATGTTCGCGTTGTCATCTCCGTTGAGGTCTCCGCTCAATCTAACAATGTTCAATGCTGCGTTTCGCTGACTTCTAAGGGTTTCAGTAGCATTGAATCCCCCGTAGAGTTTCATTCCATTTGGAAGCGCCCAATGTGCACTACGATCAGAAGCATGCGGATTATAAGTTCCATCGGCAATCCAAATTTCTTCACCTTGCGTAAAAGTTGCGTTTGCAAGTGCGGCTTGTAATGTTGTGAATGCATCCCCCCATGAAGATCCGTTGTTTGCTCCAGTTGCGTCTTTGTCCACGAAAATAATTAGTCCCTGTATTGAACCATATTCATATGCACCCATGTCAAGTGCTGCACCTGCTATTCGGTAGTTCCCATCAATATCACGGTACGGATTGTAAGGGCTTGTCGCCACGGCATCAATAGCGGGGGAGGCTGCGCTTAGGTGCAAGTCACCAGTTGCAATATTTACAAAAAGCGGATCTGCATTAATATTTGATCCAGTGGCTGTCCATTGGTAGACGCATTCTGTAAAGTTTACACTTGATCCACCACCCGTATCAATTCCTATGGCGCTAGTGTTTCCCCAAAGGATACTTTGATTATGATTGATTGTCGAGCTTGTCGATGCTTGATAAACATTCACCCCAGTGTTATTTGCGATACTAGCATTTTGCAGGGTTATAGTTGAAGACCCTGCTAAGGCTATTGCTCCACCAAAACGCGTCGCCGTATTGTTATAAAGCACACAATTATAAAGCGTGATATTGGCGGATGTTTGAGCGTATAGGGCAGCACCATCGTACAATGTTGTAGAGTTCCCGTCAAATCGACAATTCACAAATGTGGATGAACTTCCTACTGCGAATACTGCTCCACCATGGTGGTATCCAATGTTATTTTCAAATTCAATATTGAAGAATTGTGCATCTCCAGATAGGTAGAGACCACCTCCAGAGTTCGATACTCCTTCACTAGAACCGATTCCAGCATCTCCATTTCGCACAATGAAACCATCCAATTTTGCAGTGTTTGAAGCTGAGACATTCAATACGTGATACGCTTTGTTTGAAGCATCAACCTGACCATCTAAAACGGCCTTTTGAGAGTTGAGATCACGTTGGTTGAATTCTACTTCAGTTCCATTAAATCCACCGTATACTTGAACACCATCTTTTAACCAGAAATAGCGCAAACGAAGGGATGCTGGCAATATGCCTGCCTCGTCAATGGATGGAATATATGTTCCCTGACTCACCCAAATCTCGTCACCTGATTGCGCATCAAAAATAGCTTGTTGGAGATCGGTATAGGCATTTGTCCAAGAACTGCCGTCATTTGATCCAGTTGCATTGACATTAACATACGTCTGAGACCAGGACGAAAAGCATCCGAATATGAACGCTAGAGAAATGGATTTGAGTAGTATTTTATTCATGATCTTTATTTAGAATTTGCTACAATCTTAGAGCAAATGCCAATTGAATCATGGTGCAATATATGAGTGGACAGTTTCGCTTTATGTATAGAACTATAAGTTCAATCCTACGGTAACTTCTTGAAAATCTGGAATACGATATTTGGACAATCGGGCTTGAATATTATTGGTCATTTGGATTTCTCCTTTACTTTTTACCAATTGTTCAATGTGTTCTAAGTTGATAATCCAAGATTTATGAGACCTGAAGAAAACTGAATTCTCAGGAAGAGTAGACTCGAAGTGTTTCAGGTTTTTACTTACCAATAAAGGTTTTCCATTTTCAAAATAAAGATGACTGTACGCTCCTTTCGCTTCGATGGCTATAATATCCTTGAGTTGAATAATGTGTTTACCTCCAAGTTCAGAGATAACCATCTTTCCAAGGTCTTTCCCTTTGAGGGATTCAAGCAAAACCTCGTAGTTTTCGATGACATCTTTTTGTGTAACTTTCTGTTCTAATTTTTCAATTGCTTCTTTGAGTCGCAGACGGTTAATGGGCTTGACGAGGTAGTCAATCGCGCTTAATTCAAAAGCTTTTATTGCGTATTGATCGTAGGCCGTAACGAAAACAATTTCAAAGTTTATTTCGTCAAAGAAATTGACTATTTCATAGCCCGCGTAATTAGGCATTTGAACATCAAGAAAAACAACATCGGGTTTTAAAGAGTTGATTTTTGAAACAGCATCTGGAACATCATGTGCGGTTCCAATAACTTCAATAGATGATGTAATTCTAAGTAAAAGATTGTTCAATACGTCGCGCGCAGCGGCTTCATCATCTACTATAAGTGCTTTAATTGTTTTCACGGGCTAAAGATGCCATTTATGGACAGAACAAATGGCTTGCTTTTATGTATCTACAAAGTTACTTTATGTGTGGACTAATACAAATGACGAAAAGGGAGCGTTAAGATAACTTCTGTTCCTGCGACTATTCCATTTTCCATCAAGTCGTTGATAACAAAGGAGGATTGCTGATCATTTTGCTCATTCAATATTGACAACCTTTTTTCTATGGCTTTCAATGCGAAGGAATCATGATTTCCTTGTCGATTTTGGATTTCCTTCGCGCGCGTTCGGCCTATTCCATTGTCGCGAATAATGCATGTTAGTTTTTCCTCTTTCAATTCGAATGTGATTAACAGGCGCTTAACACCTTCTTTGTGGATTAATCCATGAATCAGTGCATTCTCAATGAACGGTTGAACAAGCAGTGAGGGGACTTTAACATCCGTAATATCATTAGATTTAATGGAGTATTCGAAATCTTCCTTGAAGCGGAGTTTTTCTAAGCTCAAATAAACATCAAGAAACTCTAACTCTTTGTCAATTGGAATAAAATCTTTATTGGAGTAATTGAGTGTGTTACGCACTAGATCTGCAAAAAGAACGATATAGTCATAGGAAGCATCCGTCTCTTCTTTTAGAATTAAATCTTGAATTGAATTTAGTGAATTGAAAATAAAATGAGGATTCATTTGCGAACGGAGTGCCTTGAGTTCAGATTCCAAAAGGTCCGTCTGGATCTTCTGCTTTTCCAGTCGTTCTTTGTTCTTTGTTCGAATTTTCTTAATTCGGTAGAGGAAAATACTTCCAATCACAGCACCAGAGGTAAGAAAGAGCAAAACAAAGAACCACCACTTTTGATGAAAAGGTGCATCTATGGAAAACGGATAGCGAATTATTTCACTACTTGACGAGCCGTTAACAGATTTAAGTAAAAATGTATATTCTCCTGCTGCAAGTGCATTGTAGACTGCTTTGTTGTTCATATAGTCCAATTCTTGCCAATCTGAATCGTAACCTTCAAGTTTATAGCAGTAATGCAAGTTGTCTCTATAGCGCAACGTTGAAACCTGAAAATTGAATTCAATTTTACGTTGATCAGCACTTAGTGATGTAGACGAAATAGGAAGATCATTTACCCGAATACTAGAAAGTCTGATTGGGATTGCACTTGGTTTATTCAGAAGCTTATTGAGTGAAATGTATTGTAAAGTAGAAGAATTGGAAATATACAAGGTGTTATTGGTAACATGAAATTCTGAAATGGCGGCATATGAAAGACCAGTTGAGTTGTTGAGGTGTCGAAGATTGTTGTCATCAATTTCATAAAGCGATAAACCATTAAACGAAAGGATAAATAAGCGATTTTTGTCAATTGCTAATTTTCGAATTCTTCCTTCAAATGGGATGTTTTGCACAACTGCGTCTGCTTCATAAATAAGTACCCCATGCTTACGTGTCCCCACGAATACCTTGCCTTTATTGTAAACAATTGCGTTCGGATAAATTACTTGGCCGTTGTAGTGCAGAAGTTCGGATTTCCCGTCAGTGTCTAGCCGCACTAGACCATTTGATATACCTGCGTAGATTGACCCAGATTTCTGATCTCTGACAACGCAATAGGCGCGTTTTTGAAGGGAATTAATTGGATTTGATATGAGCTTTCCATTTTCCACAGATACCTCGACAATTCCATGATTGAAGGCAAGAAGCGCTTTGGAGTCATAGGAGAAATCTACGTTTTTAAACGCGCCGGACACATCTGCTAAATGCGTCATTGAGTTACCATCCCATTTTGACAAGCGTGCACCTTTTGAGGTGTAGAAAATCAAAATGTCTTGATCAGTCCAATAATAGACACCTTCATTGCTTTTTTTGCTTGGGTCGGAATAGATTAGGCGACTCCGACCATTCTCATGATGAAAAATGTTTCCAAGGTTAGATCCAAAAAATAAATTACCTGAATCGTCGGAGGTAATGTGAACAATTTTTTCGTCATTCGCTAGCGAGTAACCTAATACGTCAGGATTAGAAATAACGAGTATACCAATATCAAAACTGCTGAGAAGAATGTTGTTCTCATGATCCGTAAAAACATCAGAAATAAACGTTGAGGGATACATTATATGATCGCCATACAAAGGGTTCAAAAACTCATCATAGATTAAGGCTCCATTTGAAATACCCGTTATCCACAATTGATTATCTGTTGTATATGCTCGATGAGTTTGCCCAGCATAAGCAAGGTTCAGTTGTTTGACATAGGTAAATTTAAATTCATCCACGTCGAATTCATAAGCGAGCATTTTAGAACGTTCTATTGCGTAAACATGATCATTAATCGTTACCCAAGTAAAGGCACTTCTCAGTTCTTGAGGAATGGGAGTTTTATCGTCTTCGCAGGAGTAATAAGTAATCGCACCGTTCTTTTGGTGTGCAATGTCAAATTCAGTAGAGACGGAGATAGTTGAACCATCTGGGAGAAGGTGGAAATTTAATGGGCTCTTGCTGTCACCAAATAAATCATCGTCTAAAAAATCAACGGAAGTTTTATTCTCTGAAATGCGAATTAATCCTCGACTTTGAATTAGTAGATTGTCAGCATGGTCTACAAATAGTGAAATTTCATGACGGGTCATATCTTCTGGGATCTCAAAATACAACTCCATCAGTCCTTTTCGTAGCCTAAAAATTTGATGATGCAAATTGTAGCAATACACGGTTCCTTTGCTGTCCTTTACAAAACCGAACACTGAAGCCCCCTTCATTTCATCACAGCTTACCTTGTTATACGTATAACCGTCGTGGATCATGAGTCCTTGATCTGTCGCGAACCAATAGTTAAGAGCATTATCTTGAATGACATCATAAATATCAATACTGGCAAATTCATCTTGTGCAAAATGGTAATAAGCAGGGTGTTGCGCATGTGAATACATAGCAACGAATGAGAACACAATAAGATAGATGAACCGCACCAAGCAAAGATAAAATCTCTAGCGATTTATTTGTGCTTCTTTTATAAACAGCATTGATGCGTTTATGATTGTCGATTTAGGGCGTAGAATGTAAACGAGTCAGTTAATTTTATTAAATTCAATCGCTAAACCGTGCATGATTTAAAAAGTATATCATGGGAGTGCATATTGCCAAAAGTACCGATGAACGAATAGTTATCATCGGTGGAGGTTTCGGAGGGCTTGAACTAGCGCGTCGACTCCGAAAAGCGAACTATCAGGTTGTTGTTATTGATAAGAACAATTACCACCAGTTTCAACCTTTGTTCTATCAGGTAGCAACATCTGGACTAGAACCCAGCTCAATCATTTTTCCATTTCGAAAGAACTTTCAAAAAGTACGGAATTTTCATTTTCGTCTGGCCGAAGTAGATGCGGTTGACACAAAAGCCAAGCAAGTCAAAACTTCCATTGGGGATATTGATTACGATCATTTGGTGATTGCTGCTGGTGCTGGAAATAATTTCTTCGGAAATGAGCAGATCGAAAAATATGCTTATCCAATGAAGAGTATCAAAGAATCATTGAAATTGCGGAACAAAATTCTTGAACGTTTTGAAGAAGCACTTAGCGTGAATCCAGAAGAGAGAGGGGCATATCTTACAGTTACAATTGCTGGAGGTGGACCTACAGGAGTGGAGTTGGCGGGAACCCTTGCGGAGATGAAACGCTATATTCTCCCCAAAGATTATCCAGAATTAAATTTCGATGAAATGCGGATTGTTTTGGTGGAGGGGGCAAAGCACTTATTGAGTGCGATGTCTGAGAAGTCTTCAGAGAAAGCTAAACAGTATTTGGAAAAACTAGGTGTTGAAGTGAAGGTCGACACGCGTGTTAATGACTTCGATGGAAAAATTGTGCAACTGAGCGATGAAACTACAATTGCAAGTAAAACACTTATTTGGGCAGCAGGAATTAAAGGGAACTTTCTGAAGGGGCTTCCAGATGAAACGTTAGGAAGAGGAAATAGAATTTTGGTTGACGAATTCAATCAGGTCAAAGGATTGGAGAATGTATACGCCATTGGTGATGTCGCGATGATGGTCACCGAAGCATACCCAAATGGTCATCCTCAACTAGCGCAGGTTGCAATTCAACAAGGGAATTTGTTGTCGAAAAATTTCAAGCGAAAAATCCTCGGAAAAAGTTTGTCAGGATTCTCCTACCGGAATCTTGGGACCATGGCAACGATTGGACGAAATAAGGCAGTAGTTGAATTGCCGAAGTACAAATTTTATGGCTTTTTTGCATGGACAGTATGGATGCTTGTCCACTTGCGTTCTATTCTTGGAGTGAAGAATAAATTCCTCGTCTTTCTAAATTGGGTTTGGAATTACTTCACCTATAATTTATCGTTACGACTCATCATTAAGCGCAACGATGATCTCAAAGATTAGCCGACTTCTTGAAGTTCGGTCAGTGAAGAATAAAAGATGAAACAGCGAACATTTGGGTAAGCCATCGCATCCAATACTTTTTTGTATCCATTGATTTGACGCACATCTTTTGAAGACGGAAGTCCCGTTTTGTAATCGACAATAATTGTCTCCTGTTCTTTAAGAATAATCTTGTCAGGTCGAATCACATTTTTCTCATCCACAAGAATGGATTGCTCGTTTAGCACGCCCGTTTTCTCTTCAAACAGCTGTTGGTATTCTGTCAGTGAAAAGAGCTCCTTTAGTTTTTCTGTGAGTAGTTGAGAATTCGCTTTCGCAATGTTTCCTTCAAGAATTGCCTGCTCGATGGTTGATTCAATATCATCAACGCTCTCCACCTTACTTGTCATCAGGTGAAACTCTAGTCCAAACTGCATTTCGTTACTGAGGAATTCCGAATCTCTTAATTCTTTCGTGTCTTGTAAGGCGATATCTGGGAACCAAAGATGGTCTTGAATGTTTGCAGGATGAAAATTGTCGGCGTCGGTTCCTTTTTTGGGATGTGAAGATCGAGGGCCATCATTAAGATCAATCACAAGTGCTTCATCAGTAACGTTCACATCTGGTGCCGACTCAAGGGTTTGGTGAAACAAATTCCCAAAGGTCTTTTTCTCGAAGTAGTTCCCAACATACAAACGTTCAACTGGACGTGTCATGGCCACGTAACATTTATTCACGTTGTCTGCAACAATCTGTTCCCTTTCATTCGTGTAGAGATCTTGAAGTACAGAAAGATGTTCAGATTTTGACGGCTTCTTGTAGACAACAAAGTCATCAATGTCTACCAAGAAATGTGATTTAACATCTGCTGAAAAATTCATGGACGGAACAATAACTACTGGGAATTCCAAACCTTTTGATTTATGGATGGTCATCAGTTGAATAGCATCATCACTTTCTGGAATTTGCACAGCAATTTTGTTCTTTTTCGTATCGTAGTCTGACAAAAAACCTTTTAAATCAGGGCCTTTATGCAGTCCGTAATCAAACGCGATATCTGCAAGGTGATGCAAGTACGGATCGCTTAGTTCATTGTAACCAATCAACTTGTAGAATTGTTGAACGAGGTCGTAGATGCTTTCATGTTTGAAGAAAAAGCTGTCTTGTCCAGAGAAGTAATTATTTAGGAAACTAACGTCATCGAAAACACGAAACTTCTTGCCTTTAACGGTTTCTTTTTCCAGAATGTATTTCTGGTAATCGGAATATGATCCTGAATGAATTCTGAAGTACAATTCAGCAAAACGCTTCATTTCATTTTCGCCAGATGGATTGAGGCGTCTTTTCAAAAAGGCAATTGTCAATTGGACTTTCAAATTGGTATTGATAAGTAGCGAATCGGTTGAAACAACACTATATCCTGCCTCGTTGAGACCCAATGCCCAACGGTTGCATTCCCGATTGGTATTTCCTAGGATACAAAGTTCACCCAATTGATAACCAGCATCAATGCATTCATGTACCCAATCCAGAATCATTGGAGTGAGATCGTCCGAGGTTTTCTTTTCTTCCTTGGAGACAACATACACACGTCCATTTTTTGTCGATTTGGGTTCTTGTTCTATTGAATTGTAAAAATCGGCAGTTTTTTCAGGAAGCTTCGTGCGCAAGTCAGTAAAAAATGCATTGTTAAAATGCACAATTGTAGGACTTGATCTCCAGTTGTTCAATAATTCAGAAACTTCTCCCATATTGCTGAAGTAGGAGGATTGTAGAGCTATTCGAGGGTCTTTTCCAGGATTGTAAATCGCGGGGAGTTCAACAAATTGTTCAGCAACACCATTTTTAAATCGATAGATGGACTGTTTAGGATCTCCAACAATGAGGTTGTCTTTGTTTTGCGAAATAGACTCTTTTACCAAAGGCACCATATTCAACCATTGCAAGCGCGAAGTATCTTGAAATTCATCCAGTAAGAAATGGTGGAACTTTGTCCCTATTCGTTCATAAATAAATGGGGTGCTTTCATTTTGAATCAGTTCCGAAATCAAGGTGTTGAACTCTGAAATGCGAATGAGTTGCTCTTCCTTTCGCACGGTTTTTAAGGCTCCAGCCATGTATTGCAGAAGCGCCATGTTGAAAAAGTTCTTCATGAACAAGTCAAGCGAAGAGTACTGGCGAATAGTATCAGAATGAAACTGAATGATTCTATGAATGGCCGTTTTAACTGACGCTGGAAAATCTTGATTTGGCTTCAATTCGATTTCCAAATTTTTAGCAAAACTAGCTGTTATCAGGTTCGCTTCATTCGGAAAGGTCGTGTGCCCTACTAGTTTTAGAATTGCCTTCAGCGTAGTTGATTTCCCAGGGAGCATTTCCTGATCAAGTGGATACGCATCTAATTGCTGTTTCAGATGGTTTACATGTCCAATAAATGCTTTGTCGAGTTCTGAGCGTTTCTTTCGAAGTCCGCCATAATGAGTCAGTGAAAAGTCCATTTCTAATAGGCGTTCCACAACCTCATTGTTCTTTTCACTTTTTAATATGCGACCAAACTCAATTAAGCTTCTTCTGAAATTCCATTGATTACCATCATCGACATTGGTTCTCGCATAATAGAGAATTAGATCATTCAATTCCTTTGATCCTTCTTCGCCCAGTTGATTTAAAAGGTCATCAACGATTTTCTCGATTAGCTCACTTTCATCCATGATAACCTCAAAGTCATTGGGTAAATCTAAGTCACGCCCAAAAGATTTGATCAATTTCAAATTGAACTTATCAATCGTCATCACATGAAATTCCTCATAGCGATGAAGGATTCCCTCCAATGAACGACTGCAGCGTTTTTGCACATCTTCGGGAGAAATTTTTAATTCGTGTGAAAGCTCTAGCGTTAAGTCATTTGGTTGATTACCGTAATATGCTGGCGAACCAATCATGTCAAGTGCCTGAATAATCCGCTCTTTCATCTCCAATGCTGCCTTGTTCGTAAATGTCATGGCTATTACATGTGAAAATGCATTGGGTGCATTTACATCGCGAATAAGGATTTTGATATACTCCTTTACAAGGTGATATGTTTTACCGCTTCCAGCAGAAGCATTCAACACTTTGAGCGGTTTTTTCGTTATATTATTCAGAACGTTAATGATTTTTTCGAAGATACGATTCCTGACCGAAAAATGTATGTGAATTACTGGAAGAATTAGTACGCATCTATAGTGAACAAAACAAGTAGAATTCGTAAATTTGAGAGATATGAGAAAGTTTAAGCAAGTAGTGTTGATAAGTTTGGCAGCTGTTACTTTTTTTTCCTGTAAAGAAGAACAGGAACCAGATTGTCAAACTGAACCTGCAAAGTTACGTGTGACGGTTCAACCAGTTTTTGGCAGTGAGACACTTTATTTGGATTCTGTCTATTCCACAGTTGAAGGATATGATGTAAAGTTTACAGATCTCAAATTTTACATGGAAAATCCACGGAATGGGAGTGCTGTATTAATAGATGCGGGATTATTTGATTACCGCGAACGAGGAACTTTATTGATGGAGGGTGAGGGCAGTTACCTTGACTATTCTTCAATGAATGCCAATCTTGGTGTACACTCATCAATCAATCATAACGACCCCGCTGCATTTGACAATGCAAGTATGCTCAATATTGCAAATTCAAATGATATGCATTGGGGTTGGAATCCAGGGTATATTTTTGTGAAAGTTGAGGCAAAGGTCGATACGATAGCAGATGCAAATCCACTTTTCGATCACAATGTTGTCTTCCATATTGGAAAAGATGAAAACTTCCAAACACTTACTTTTTCTGATGTGAATTGGTCAGACCAAGGTTCTCACCACGAACTTCCGTTAAAACTTGACATGGAAACATTCTTGCAAAATGGTGCTGAGACGATTGATTTGAAAAATGAATATACTTCACACACCGCAGCTGGTCAAGAAGTATTGAGTATGAAAGTTATGGTAAACTTTAAAGCTGCATTAACTCCTTACTAGATGAGATACCTGTTTCTTTTTGTTGGTATTACTGTGATCTTTATGGCCTGTAAGAAGGATAAAACGATCTACGTTCAAACGCCTTACGAATTAAAAATTCCTTCACATTTTCCAGATATGATTATTCCTATTGATAATCCAATGACTGTTGAAGGTGTTGAATTGGGGAGAAAACTGTTTTACGAGAAAAAACTAAGTGGAGACAATACGCAAGCATGTGCAACTTGTCATGCACCATCAGCTGGCTTTAGTGATCCCGAGCAATTTTCAACAGGAATAGATGGACTTCAAGGCGATCGAAATTCTATGGCGCTGATTAATCTCGGTTGGAATACTTCGTTCTTTTGGGATGGGCGTTCGAAGACCTTGGAAGAGCAAATTATTCAGCCAGTAATCAATCCTATTGAAATGCATGAGGAATGGAAGAACGTGGTTGGTAAGCTAAGTGCTGATATTGAGTATAAAAATATGTTCTTTAAAGCCTTTAACACAGATGAAATAGATTCTCTCCAAGCTGCAAAAGCAATCGCTCAATTCTTGCGCACCTTGATCTCAGGAGAATCGAAGTTCGATGTAATGTATAAGTTCGAGAACAACCTTTCACTTTCTGCAAATGACCAAGTAATCTATCAAACCATAACACCTTCTGAATGGGCAGGGTATGATTTATTCAAGAGTTTGAACGGAGCAGATTGTTTTCATTGTCACAACGGTCCGCTTATGCAGGTGCAGAAATTTAGTAACAATGGACTTGATGCAGCGTTTACAGATATAGGAAGGGGAGATGTCACGGGAGACCCGAATGATTATGGAAAATTTAAAGTGCCGACACTGCGAAATATTGCATACACTGCGCCTTATATGCATGATGGACGTTTTTCCACAATCGATGAGGTCATAGAACATTATTCGTCAGGCATTCAGCAAAGCTCAACGATAGATCCCTTAATTGAATATGCTTTTCAAGGCGGTGTTCAGTTGGATGCATTTGAAAAGGATCTGTTGAAGCAGTTTTTAATGACCTTGTCTGATGAGAATTTCGTGAATAATCCAGACTTTCAGGAGCCCTAATAAATAAAATTGTTTCTTTTGTATATAAGTATTTAGTGTATGATTGATGAGAGAAGATTGACTACAGAAGAAAAGGCGTTGAAGATAAATTTGACTTCAGACGTTTACGGTTGCTTTGCTGAAATCGGTGCTGGACAAGAAGTTGCAGCTAATTTTTTCAAAGCTGGTGGTAGTTCAGGAACAATTGCGCATTCGCAATCAGCGTATGACATGAAGGTGTCCGACTCGATGTACGGGGAGGCTTCACGTTATGTGTGTGAAGAACGCTTAATGACAATGCTGACTACAGAATATGCCGCCTTGATAGAAAGGCTTCCGAAAAAATACACTGAGTCGCGCTTCTTTTCATTTTGTAATACGGTAGAATCACTAAATTACCACAAGACGAATCAAGGTCAAGGTTGGGTCGGAATGCGTTTTCAGCTTTCACTCAACGAGCCACCAAATGATGTGATTATTCACATCAAAATGCACGACAATAGCAATAGAGCGCAACAAGATGCGATTGGAATTTTGGGGGTAAACCTTATTTATGCATGTTATTTCCATAACCACGATTTAGAAGAGTTCTTGTCGACGTTAGTTCATCGTTTGCCAAGAGATCGTATGGAGATAGATATGTTGCGTTTCTCGGGGCCTTCCTTCGCAGATGTTGACAATAGAATTATCGCATTAAACCTCGTAAAAAGAGGGATTACAGATGCAACAATGTTTGATTTAAGTGGAAGTGTGCTTCAGCCGGCAACGGCACTTTACAAGAAGAATATTCTCCTTATGCGTGGACGATTCAGACCTGTGACAAAGGTGCACATCGACATGATTGAAAAAGGTAAACGACAATTTTTAGAAGAGGAAGGAATCAAAGAGGAAAACGTACGTGTGATCTTTGAACTTACATTGAAAGATTTAACTGCCGACGGTAGAATTTCAGATAAAGATTTTGTTGACCGTGCTGAGCTATTAAGTACACTTGGTTATACGGTTATGATCAGTAATTACCTTAAGCACTATAAAATGGTAGATTACCTTTCTACGATTGCAAGAGGTCATATGATGGGCGTAATCGTTGGGATCTATAATCTACAGACCATTTTTGACGAAAAGTACTACGACAATTTACCGGGCGGACTTCTGGAGGCATTTGGCCGTGGATTTGGACACGACGTAAAGATGTTTGTGTATCCTGCCAATGAAGTCGAAACAGGTGAGTTATATTGTCTAGAAAATTTTGATGTACCAAAGAATTTGATAGGATTACTTCAGTACATGAAGGACAACAATAAGATTGCTGAATTTAATGAGTTTGATCGAGGTTTACTCGGTATAATGTCGGATGACGTATTGTCAAAAATTAATGCAGAAGCATCAAGTTGGGAAGACGACGTGCCATTTGAAGTTGTGAAAGCCATTAAGTTTTACGAACTATTTGGATACAAAAAAAAAGTGATCGCCCAATAAATTAGCCATGCCGCACATCAAAAATGCTTTGATTCGTTACCGCATTATTGATAAATGCATTCGGAATAAATACAATCCTTTTCCAAGTAAGCGTGATTTGCGTGAAGCGTGCGAAGACTCATTGTATGGAAGCATGGACGGCGAACATATCTGTGACTCAACCATAGAGAAAGACATGTTCTCGATGCGTGAAGAGCATGATGCACCCATTAAATACAGTAAGCTAGAGAAAGGGTATTATTACGAAGATCCCGATTTTAGCATTAATGATATTCCTCTTACAGAAGATGATTTAGATGCGCTGAGTTTTGCCGCGCAAACGCTCATGCAGTTTAAAGATGTAGCACTGTTTAAGCAGTTTGGAAGCGCTATTGATAAAATTGCAGATAGAATTGCTGTTTCCAACGAGGATGAAGCGGATCAATTTATTCAGTTTGAAACGAGCGGATCAGACGGAGGTAGTGAATTCTTAGCTCCACTTCTAGAAGCGGCAAAGCTTAATCGGTTGGTTACGTTCGATTACGCGAGTTTTGTGAGTGGTGAGTTGAAACCAAGAAAGGTCCTTCCGCTCTTGTTAAAGCAGTACCGCAATCGATGGTATTTAATATCGTTCGACCTTTCCAAAGAAGATTATATCACCTATGCCTTCGACCGAATGGAAGAGTTGGAGGTCACAAAAAAAACAATGGTACGCCCCGCAGATTTCAATTCAGACAATTATTTCAAACATTCCATAGGAATTACAAGTGGAAATGATGAACCCAGCGATGTCGAATTGAAAGTCAACACAATAGCTGCAAAATACCTCGATTCACTTCCCTTACATACATCTCAAAAAGTGAAAGAAATGCATGCCAATCATTTCATCTTTACATTAAAAGTCACTATTTCTGAAGAGCTGATTCGCGAGATTATGAGTTATGGAGGTGACATCAAAGTGCTTCAACCCAAAGCATTGAGTGAAGAAGTGAAGAAGCGCGCAAAGCGTCTGTTCTCCTGATTCAATAGGGCATTTCGGTAAGTTTTAGAGAAGAAGATCAATAAAGTTATTGATGAGCTACGAAATAGTATTCTTCGTTCGCGTTAAAATGTTTTTCAAATTCATCACGTTTCAACGAAGCGCCCTTATTCAAGTAAGACTTTAACAAAGAAACGTTGAGTCCAATTTCTTGCGTTAAAAAATCGAAGAGATCACTCGGTTGTGTACCATAATACTCGCTGGCACCCATACCACATTCAAAAATGATGGTTGGTTTATTTTTAGCAAGTAGTTTTTTTCCACCTTTAAGAACTCCAAACTCGCCACCTTCGACATCAATTTTTACAAAATCGATTTTTGTGTCCTCAGGAATTACTTCATCAAGGGGGCGTAATTCAACACTGATTTCCTCAATGTCTGGCTGCTCAATTTCGTACTTGCGTTTTTGTAATCCGCTGTATGCAGGCGCATTTTTTACATATTGAAATGAGGAAGAACCACTTTTATCAGAAAGCGCATACGGATAGATTGTTGCGCGACCAACGTACTTGTCTTCTAATCGTGTAAATAATGCAGGAATCGGTTCGAATCCAAAATGGGAACCATTAGGAGCTAAACGCAAAATACCATCAAGAATTTCACCTTTGTGGCAACCAACATCTATGCAATTGGAGTCCGATTGAATTGTGCGCTTCATGATGGATTTGGTCAGGCGGTCGTATTCCAGATTCTTTGTCAGATCGAGATGCATAAAATTTAATGCCTGTCTAATAATATCCTTATACCCCATATAGCACTTTACTCATCGTATTAAGAACGGGATGCGTTCTCAGCGGGCAAAGATACTAAACTTTTAGGACCACATATTCTGGTTTCTCGTTATCTTCGTAGAAAATTGAAAAGATGGAATTAGTCGTTACAAAGACAGGTGGAGTTTGTGAGCTCAAAATGAATCGCCCAGAAGTGTTCAATTCTTTTAATAAGCCCATGGCAATGGCTATGCAGGATGCATTGGATGATTGCGCAAAGGATGACTCCGTGAGAGCGGTTGTTATTACTGGTGAGGGAAAGGCATTTTGTGCTGGGCAGGATTTGGCTGAAGCAACTGATCCAAATGGACCTGAATTACAGTCAATCGTGCGCGAGCATTATAACCCGATTATTCGAAAAATAAGAGAAATCGAGAAGCCAGTTATTGCTGCAGTTAATGGCGTTGCTGCAGGAGCAGGAGCAAATATCGCATTGGCATGTGATATCACTTTTGCTAAAGAAAGTGCAAGCTTCATTCAAGCGTTTTCTAAGATTGGATTAATTCCAGATTCAGGTGGAACATTTTTCTTGCCGCGCATTATTGGAACGCAAAAAGCGTTAGGCTTGATGATGAGTGCTGATAAAGTAATGGCGAAGGAAGCTGAAGCAATGAATATGATTTACAAGGCAGTTGCTGACGATGATTTTGCAGATGCCGTGATGAAGTTTGCTGGTAAGTTGGCTTTAATGCCAACACGTGGACTTGGATTGACAAAGAGAGCGGTAAACCAAAGTTTGTTCAACTCACTTGACGATCAATTAGAGGTAGAAGAAAAATTACAAACAGAAGCTGGTCAGACGCATGACTTCAAT
Source organism: uncultured Flavobacteriales bacterium (assembly GCA_905478665.1). Lineage (GTDB taxonomy): Bacteria > Bacteroidota > Bacteroidia > Flavobacteriales_D > Crocinitomicaceae > UBA4466. The sequence continues at coordinate 8,422 of CAJQJL010000096.1, read as the reverse complement.
GAAGGAGTCGCAGCTTTTATGGAAAAAAGAAAACCAGAATTTACTGGAAAATAGATTGTGAAAGTAGAAAGCGTGAGGTAGAAAGGATGAATTGTTAGGTTTAAAGTCGATTAGAATTAATCAACAACTTTGTACTTATAGCCTTGAACCTTTAAACAATAATATTAAATATGATAGTAGGAGTTTTAGGTGCAGGAACAATGGGTTCAGGAATTGTTCAGGTCGCTGCACAAAATGGACACGACGTAGTACTCGTTGATTTGAACGAGCAGATTCTTAGTAAATCTAGGGAACAGCTTAAAAAAATTATGAATCGCCTTGTTGAGAAAGAAAGGGTGAGTGAAAAGGAAGCGATTCAAATTCAACAGAGAATAACATATAGTAAAGATGTTCATGACTTTGCAGATTGTGGAATTGTGATAGAAGCCATTCTTGAAAATTTGGAAATAAAATCGAAGGTGTTTACCCAATTGGAGCAGATTACTGGAAATGATTGTATTCTTGCTTCAAACACGAGTTCTTTGTCAATCGCATCCATTGGAGCTGTTTTGGAAGATTCAGAAAAGATCATTGGAATTCACTTCTTTAACCCTGCACCACTGATGCCTCTCGTGGAGATCATTCCAGCGGTTCAAACATCAGCGGATACTGTAGTTAGAGCAAAAGCACTTATCGATGGTTGGGGAAAGGTTACGGTTGAATGCAAAGATACCCCAGGGTTCATTGTCAACCGCGTAGCACGACCATTTTACGGAGAAGCTTTACGGATTTATGAAGAAGGTGTAGCCGATTTCGCAACGATTGACTGGGCAATGACTTCAATTGGTGGTTTCCGAATGGGACCATTCACATTGATGGATTACATTGGTAACGATGTCAATTACACAGTTACCGAAACCGTGTTCGCAGCATTCTACTATGATCCGAGATACAAACCATCGTTTACACAAAAAAGACATTCTGAGGCAGGATACTTTGGTCGCAAATCAGGACGTGGGTATTATGATTATGCAGAAGATGCAATTAAGAATTCTCCAAACGAAGATCCAGTACTTGGAAAACAGATTTTTGAACGAATCCTTGTTATGCTTGTAAATGAAGCTGTCGATGCTTTATTCTTGAATATTGGGTCCAAAGAAGCAATTGACCTAGCAATGACCAAAGGGGTGAATTATCCGAAAGGTCTTTTGAGTTGGGCAGATGAACTAGGATTGGACAACGTTCTTTCTAAATTGGAAGAATTGTTTCATGAATACGGTGAGGATCGATACCGACCAAGTCCATTGTTGAGAAGGATGGTGATGAAAGGCGAAAAGTTTTTCGAATAGGCCTCAATAAATGATGGAAAATAAGGGAGTTATCGTTATTTTTAAACAAACTTATAACCTATTATGAAGAAGGCTATTTATCTGATGACGTGTAGTTGCGCGATTCTTTTGGGAAGTTGTGGCGATCCAGCTGCGATCATTAATTCAACAACAGAAACAGAACGAATCCCTGTAATTTTAACTGAAAACGACCTATTCAAAGGGAATATGATTCTTGCTTTTCTGGAGAACGAGGATAAATCTGTCCAAGAAGCAAACGAACTTTTTCTGAAAGGCTTGAATGCCTATAGAAATGAGAAAGATCTGGATAGCGCGGACTTTTATTTGAGAAAATCTATTCTGAAAGAACCGTCGGCGAAGGCCTATTTCGAATTGGGGAATGTCTACATGGACGAGCGAGAATTTTCATCTGCTCTGCTGGCTTTTGGAGTAGCAGAACAATTGGATTACGAACCCTTCTCAAAAATTCTTTACAATAAGTCATGTTTATACGCGCTTCAAGAGAAGAATGAAATGGCTGGTCAATATTTGGAATATGCTTTACAAGCGGGATACAACAATTTAGATCACATTTCAAAAGATAAAGACCTCGAGAAATTCAGAGACACGTATCGTTATAAACAAGCTATTGAAAAAGGTTTGCGTGGAATGTCGGATGCCGAAAATTTGTTCTGGCTGCAGTTCAAGAAGCAGTTCGCAGTGATGGGAATGCCGCTGGAATTAAAGACATCGGTTAATGAGAAAGAACTTCAAGGATTAAAATACATACCGTATGACTACGAGAAGTACATCGCTGAAATGCGTGACGAAGAGTTTTCACGTGAAGTGAGTAAAGGGTTTTATTATTATGCTCGCCCTTATGAAAATGAAAATTTCGTTGCAGTCGTTTATATCGTGAAAGATGAATTTATGGGTGAGTTTGCTCCTTTAACTTATAGAATGGCAACATTTACGCATGAAGGAAAGTTGATCGATAAAAAGGAAATAGGCGGTAGAGAGAATTTGTCTGAACCAATTTGGGTCGCAACACTGAATAAGAACATGACGATTGATGTTTCATTGGTTGAACCAATTTATGAGAAGGATCCAGACGATTATGGATACTACGAGAACCCTATGACATCATCTAAGGTTGTTGGATCTACAAAGTTTAAGGTTACGAAGAGTGGGAAGATTGTTCAAGAAGAGATCAAAGACCTCGCAAGCGCTAACTAGATTTTATTTTTCAGTAAGTATTGAGGGTATTTCCAATAAATCATGAGCTCTACAAAGAGCAGATTCGGAATCCAGCTCATATACGCCAAAAGGATATAAGTCTCTCTAGGACCTAGATCCACATTCAGGACATCAAAAATATAGGCGTAAAACCGCAAGGTAACTGCTGAGAGCGTCAACGCGAAACTGCGCATATTCCATTTCACATGCGCCATGTAATCATAGTTTTTAATTTTTCGAAGAGCGATATAGGTAAAGAGAATCCAAAGAAGAGAAAGAGTTACGAAGCTAATCTGAGCGACATATCCTCCGCTGGCGTACAGTGACATAATGAATGCTGCGGGACCACTGATAAGGAGCAATACAATTATATAAATGTATCCTGATGTCCGATGAATTTTAGGGTATTGGTTCATAATCCAGCGACTGAATTGAAACAAGCCCGCAACGATTATCAGTGGGCTGGTAAATACGTGGACGTAGAAACTAATGCGCCAAGTACGAATATGATAAATGAGCTGTTTAGTTGAAAGGAAATCAACGTCACGTTCAAAATGAATGTATGGTAGTGAAAGTAATATGAGAAGATAAGAAGCGTAGGCAATCGCAATGAAAGCGAGAATATTCAGAATGCTTCTTAGAATATACTTCATTCTCAAGGGCCGTAGTAATGATTGTAAAATTCGTGATTGTCGCCTTCAAGCGTTATTTCTCCCCATTCAGTTTCAACGATTTCAAGAATCATTTTTCGACCTTGAAAGACCTTGTTGGGTTGCCAATCTATCGTAACCTCTTTATCATTTAATGACCACGTTCCCCTTACTTCAATAAGTTGTTCCACTCTGGCTTCAGTGTATTCGTTTCCTTCGTTATCATCTTTGACCGATTTAGGATAGTATTCAAAAATACAAAGACCATCATCTTTAAACTGATAGTCACCAATACTGTCGGAAAGATATCCAAAATGATCTGCAAAATTCGCGAAATTGATTTCATCATCATCCTTAAGATCAGGCTTGATCATTTTGGAAAGTTTGAAATTCTGCTTGGGAATTTTACCGCTATTTGATTCCCACACACCTGTAGGAGTAAAACCGTTACCAACAAAGCTAAGCGTAAAAACACCATCAAACTCGTTATCTCCAGGCTCGTTTAAAACAATGTAAACTGAGTCACCACTTCGAGTTACATTACCGTTAAGGTTTCTTTGCAGCCCTTTATGAATGTCATAGCCAATAGCCTTCTTTTGACTAACATAATTGAGAATAAGTCGAATGTCACTTCCTCCAAAGTCACCAATATACATTCCTTTTAAGGTGTCGTAATCAAAGGTGTCTTCTTCTGGAATAACAGCCTCTACTTGATTGACTATGATTTCGTCAGTTACAACAGGTTCTTCACTACATGAAAAAAATAAAGGCAATAGAAGTCCAAAATATAGTAGTCGAGTGCTCATTTCAGTGAGATTTGATTCTGTGAATAAATCTACAAAAGAAATTCTATTTAAAGGTGTTTTTTGCCTGCTTAAAGTAATAGGCATCCCGCTTTTTCTTATCTAAGATCAATGGGTTTAGTACGAGATCAGGTTGTTTGATGATGAAAGGATCTTCAGCAAGTTCCAAATGAGAGTAGAAGGTATTTGGATTTACAAACATCTTTAGTTTCGATTTGGGCAATTCCAGAATTAAGGTTCCTGCATTACCAATGTAGAAACTTCCTCCAGCTGTTCTTCCAATGATCTTCGCATTTGCCAATGTTTTTAAATGACACGCCAGAATTGCGGCAGATGAAAATGTTCCTTCATCTGTAATAACGACGATCTCACCATCAAAAATCAAGCGTTCTTGAACAGGCTTTGTTTTAATTGTACCGTTATCAAATACTTCCTTTCGTTGCAATCGTTTTTGCATCTTGCTAGCACGCTTATGCTTGAAATAGTCGGGTGAAAGCTTATTAATATGACGATTTTCAACACCCATTTTAGGCTTCTCAACAACATACCTTCCCAATGAGACATCCTCACCTACAATGTATCGCATAAATGAATATTGCATTGCACCTCCCGTGTTTCCGCGCAAATCGATGATGAGTTTTTTTACCTTTTTTGATTTAATTTTTTCAAATGACTGTTCCAGAAATAAATCGAATTTTTTCCCATAGGAAGATTTAAATGAATAAAACCGGAAATAGCCGCACTGTTGGACAATCTTAAATTCGCCCATGTTTTCCTCATTCTGCTTGAATAAATAGGCGCCGCGGCGTAATCGTTGATTCATGGTTCTCACAGGTGCTACCCCAGGCTGCATGTAGATCTCATTCGTATCACTTTCGAAGACGTAGCTTATATGAATAGAATCTTTCGTAAAAGGCGAGCCTAGATGTCTGTAAAAATCAAACATTTGTTCCGCTTGGAAATATTTGAAGTCAATTCCGTTTTCATCCGATGAAAGGAAGTGACCTATTTTTTGCATGATCTCTTCTATTGTTTTGTGATCGAGGGTTAGGATTTCTGAGCCAGCTTGAATTTTCTTATTTCGTTCATAGGCATTCTTCCCCTCATTCATGTATGGGTAGTCGATTGACTCAAGTTTATTAACAACAAGCTTTTTGCCAATAAAATACATGTCAATGGGAAGGGAATTTCGTGAAGCAAGCCATTCTCTAAAGACTTCTTTGTTTGGATGAATCTGTGTATGCCCGCATTGAATTTTGGAAAGCGTTGCTGCGTAAAGTTTAAATTGATCTAAGAGTGATTGTTCAGTTGCGAACTCTTTTTCTAAGTCTTTTAAAGCATCAAATATTTCGGCTTCGTCCGTATGTATGTCTAGTCGACCTTCCTTACTTAGTAGAACATCTTTGAATACGGAAAGATCTTTTTGTTGATCTCCTACACTGTTTTTATCTGAAGCGATACTTAATAGCGCAACACATAAAACAAAATATCCAACCCAATTTCGCATTAGCCGATTTAATTCTATACAATAACGCGAAAAAATAGCTTGGTAACAAGAATGTTTGCTGCTTTGTTATTTCAATTTTTCCTCTGCCTGTCTTGCGTAAAATCCGTTCGCATCAAGAATGGTTTTGAAAAGCTTTTTAGCTTCTGATTTTTCCCCTAGATATTCATAACTAAGTGCCTTCATCCAGATGGATTCCTCATCAAAATTTGAGTATGGACCATTCAAGCATGCGTCGAAGTGAGTAATGGCTAACTTATGTTCATCTAAGTTAAAGAGGCAAACACCAGCATAAAAGTTTGCATTAATGTCCATATCGTATGTAGCAAGAACCGTTTCGAATCGTGAGAGTGCCTTCTTATAATTTCCACGACCAAAAATGCTTATGGTTTTCTTGATGTATTCCATGTAGGGAACATCCACATCTTTCCACGTTGGGTCAAATGCTGCAGATTCTTTATCCTCCATGTTTGCAGGCGTCCCAGTAAGAACCATTTGTCTCGTTTTAACTTGTGGAGCAGTTCTGTAACTGCTGTAGTCGACAAGTTTCAAGTCGTGTAGATAAATCTCTTTAGCGAATTCATGTGCACGAAGAATGGTTTGGTCTTTCGGTTTATCTATATCAATGTCAATGATTGGAAGTTCCGCAATTTCCATCGGAGGTTCTTCCGTCCGGATAACTTGCATTTCATGAAAGTCTTGCTTAATGGCGTCTGGCTGAACTTGATTTTGTTTAGGAGCATCATTCATTTGCTCAATAGGATCAGGAAGATGAACATCAGATTCGTCCAATGTTATTTGTTGGTCTTCCATTAGTTCGGTAACAAATTCCGTTGGAGTTGACTCCGTAGCCGCTACTTCTGTGGATGGTTCGGAAACATTCGTTACAACAATAATTGCAGCGATGGTTCCTATAATAAGAGACCCCCCTAGCACATACCAACCAATAGTAGATTTTGGTATAAATTTTTTATCCAATGCGGCAAGAGATGAGGTGTTGTATCCCAGTTGCTCCCATCCTTCTAAGGCGTCCGTACCAAAATCATCTGCTGCGGCTTTTTGCTCAATAGCATTTCGAACCTCAGGATCAGACGATCGTCCATAGTTTTCTATGTCCTCTCGATCAATCCTTCGGCGTTTGCCAAAGATGTTATGTAATCGATTTAAATTCATTTCTCCCCTCTAAATTTATTTTCAAATTCCGTTTGCCATTTTGAATGGCACTTTTTACTTTCTTCAAATCCATATAAAGTAACTCAGCTATCTCGTGATATGATTTGTATTCCAGATAGAAAAGCTTGATACATTTTTTCTGTTCTTCCTTTAATGTTTCAATGGCATCTTCCAGAAGGTTTATTTGTATCTCTTCATTTTTTTTCTGCTCTAAGGTGTCTTCACTTTCAAGTTCACGTTTAAGCTCCATTGTGATGTTGCCCTTTTTTCTAAATAGCATAAGACACTCATTCTTTGTCACCATATATAACCAGCTTTTAAAGCTTTGAATCTCATGTGATATGATCTTCTTTGGCAATTTTTCAAAGATCACCATGGTGATGTCTTCAGCGTCGACTTTGTTTTTAGTATATTTCATCGCTGTTCCAAAAACCAAATGTCCGTAGCGTATATACAGCTCTCCAATTATTTTAGAGGATTGTTTTATCTTATATGCTGAAAGCAATTGTTCGTCGCTGTGCGATTTATATGTGTCTCGTCTCCCTAGAAGCATTCTATTGTTAGATGCGTGTTTTTAACTTTTCCATAAATATATCTCTAAATAGTTAGTTTGATTAAATTTAGGTTATGAAAAGAATCGCTTTAATCACATCTGGTGGTGACGCACCCGGAATGAATGCTTGTGTACGTTCAATAACGAAATATTGCCTTAATAAAGGGATTGTACCCGTTGGATATTTTGATGGATACCAAGGAATGATGGAAAATCGTTTTCAGGAATTGGGATTTACTGATGTAGATAATATAATACATCGGGGAGGTACTGTTTTGGGAACTGCAAGATGTGAGGAGTTTAGAACAGTTGATGGCCGAAAGCGTGCGATCATCAATTTAAAGGAAAACAAAATAGAAGCCCTTATATGTATAGGTGGTGACGGAACCTTTTTGGGAGCAAATATTTTATCGAAGGAAATGAACATTCCTGTAATCGGAATTCCAGGAACAATAGACAATGATATTTCTGGAACAGACCATACTATAGGGTATGATACGGCGCTGAACACAGTAATTGATGCTGTGGACAAGATTAGAGACACTGCAGGAAGTCACCATCGTGTGTTCTTTGTTGAGGTGATGGGTCGCAATGCAGGATTTATTGCGCTCAATTCGGCAATTGCATCTGGTGCAGAATCAGTGTTGATTCCAGAAGAGCATACTGATATTCTTGCCGTGGCAAATGATTTAAAGGAACAAAATAAAGGAAGAAGAAGTTCTATTGTTATTGTTGCGGAAGGCGACGACGGTGGTGGAGCAAGGGAGATCATGAATAAAGTGTCTCCACACATGAAAGAATATACATTGCGGTATTCAATCCTTGGACACATCCAGCGAGGAGGTAGTCCATCAGCCTTTGATCGAATGTTAGCTACTCGAATGGGAGCGTTTTCAGTAGAGCAGTTATTAGAAGGTAAATCAAACTGTATGATTGGAGCGCGAGGAGACGATTTAGTAATTCTTCCCATAGATGCAGCTGTCAAAATTCAAGCTGTTCCAGATCTTTCAAAGCTTAAAATGTTGCATAATCTGAGAACAATGGGATAGGTGTAGATTTTAATCTGTTATAACCTATTTTTTATCAGTGAGTTAAGTGAGTTGGTCTAAAAAAGTCAAAAAAAGATTAAAAAAGATAGTTGATAATAAAAGTAGAGTGCTTATCTTTGCACCCCGCTTAGAACGCTAAGTGTTATA
>CAJQJL010000095.1 GCA_905478665.1 uncultured Flavobacteriales bacterium | reverse complement strand
GTATAGACAATTTGTTTGAGGAATGGAATGCTGAGGATCACCCAGGTGGAGTTGTTGGTGTAATGCTCAACGATGAACTGTTGTATGCAAAAGCCTTTGGAGAAGCAAATCTCACGCATGGCATTAAAAATGACACCAGTACGCTATTCAATATTGCATCTATTTCTAAGCAATTCACAGCAATGGGAATTGTGCGCCTACACGAGCAAGGATTACTCAATATAGACGATGAGATTCAAAAGTACCTTCCAACGGTTCCATACTTTCAAGAGAAAATTACCATTCGACAGCTCATGCATCACACCAGCGGGCTGCGAAGTTTGCACGGGTTGGTTGAAATGGCAGGTTGGCGCAAAAATGATCCGAGGACAACAGACGACCTCTTCCGCTTAATGGAGCTCCAGAAGGAGTTGAATTTTAAACCTGGTGAGGAATTCCTCTATTGCAATACGGGGTACATGTTTATGGCGCGGATTATTGAGAACGTAACCGAACAAAATTTCATCTATTGGACGAAGAAAAACATCTTTGAACCACTGGGAATGTATAACACCTATGTCGAGGAAGATTACGCCAATATCGTAAAGAATAATGCCGATTCGTATTACGCGAGCAATGGTGCATTTAAGAAGGCGATTCCTTTTTGGGGATATTTGGGCTCGGGAAATGGACATACAACTGTAAGCGATTTGTTACGCTGGTACAACAATTTTACGCATCCTCAGAAAGGTTGGGAAACAGCATTTGAGGTCTTGATGACACAAGATACCTTGAACAACGGTGAACTCAATACCTATGCTTTTGGAATTCAAATTGATTCGTTCATGGATTATAAGCGCATTCAACACGGTGGTGGAATTGGAGGTTATCGTTCTTTTGCATGCAGTTATCCAGAGGCAGACCTAAAAATTGTAGTGCTTACGAATTTTAATTCCTCAGATGTGAGAGGGAAGGTAGGTGCAATTTCGGAGATGCTATTGGAAAGAAAATCTTCGGATCTTGCAAAACATGAATGGATAGAGCGGAAGGTGTCACCGAAGAAATTGACAAAATTTGAAGGGAGTTATTGGAACGATAAAGAGAGTTTTTCGCGCAAAATATATCTAAAAAATGATACACTTTGGTATTCAAGATCATCTGAGAATGAAAGTGCACTGATTCCTTGTGGTGAAGAAAGTGGTTTGTTTCGAATGAACGATGGGAACCACTTTATAGTCAAGTTTGACGTGTCAAATGAAAAGAATAAAATGATTGTCGGTTTCGGTGAGTCTGACGCAGGATACTTTGAGGAATACTCCTTAAGTTTTCCTTCTGATAGAGACTTGGGCAAGTATGTTGGCGAATATTATTGCCCTGAGCTAAAAGTGACCTATACCTTTGTCCTTGATAAATCTGGCGTATTGTACGCAGAGCAAATCAGATTGGGGAAATTATCCGCGCGGTGGTTGAAGAAAGATATCTTTCAAGTAGAATGGCCATTGAGCGATGTCCGATTTGAGCGCAACGAATTCGGTGAATTAATTGGCTTCCGTGCATCAAATGGAAGGGTGAAGAACGTTTGGTTCCAGAAAGTGGTCGGCCGATAAATGAGTCATTCCGTGTACCGAATCATCGGGTTTATGCCTCGTCAACTTATGTTGAGCGACTGAATTGTCAATGTTAAGCACCTGAATTATCAAGTTTATGCATCGTCGTCTCAAGTTTATCAAGCGAATTGTTGAGATAATGCCTTGTCACCCCATGTTTATCGAACGATTTGTCAGGTTTTGACACTGAATTGTCAAGTTCTTTGCTTGAATCATCAAGTTCTGAACCCGAATTGTCAAGTTTACACGTCGACGTCTCAAGTTTATCGAACGATTTGTCAAGTTCGGAGCCCAAATTGTCAAGTTCTTGGCGGGGACCAGACTCGAACTGACGACCTTCGGGTTATGAGTACGGAGTAGAACAACGTGTTTACTGATTTTGCGGGCTTTACATTTTGCAAATGAGCGCATTTGAACGCATTTGAGTGCAAATTGTAACACCAAAACGCTTTATTTTAAAACCGGTAGTGAATCAAAAGTACTTCGCTTTGGACAGTGAGAACGCTGCGCTGGCTCACATCTCTCTGAATAAACCTTGCAACCATCCAGTTACGAAAAGACGTTCGGCTCTTCAAGAACAACAAATTACCCCCAAAAAGAAAGGCTAATTCTAAACTGTTTCCCCACTTTTTTCAGGAGATTGGGGCCAAAACGCGATTTTCTATAAAATGGCATGTTAAAATTAACTAGCTGAAATATAGTAGGTTAAAAATAAAACCACGTAAAACTACCTACTAAAACCACGTAGAACTACGTGGTTTTATTTTTTAATACCCCGTAAAACTACTCGTTTTTTTCTGCTAGCCAACATGTAGCTTAGCATTTTGATAGGCTCATTTTGTGCCATTTTCTAGTTATAAGTTGACTGTCAAACGGGTTAAATTATTTGAAATTAAAAAGTTATGAAAAGAAGAGGATCTAGTAATACATTCTTCAGCTCCAATGGAATTGCATTACTATTTATAGTGTTCAGTTTCTTGTCATTTGGGCAAATAGACTCGGTATCTGTGACTGTTCAATTTGAAACAGGAACGGACCCCTATGATGCAAACAATACTGTGGACGTTCTTTCAATAGATGTGAGCATTTACGATATCAATTCCACGGGAGAAGTCCTTATAACTGTATATGATGTTGACGATGGAAACCCTGTTGCAAGAATTAAAAAGTCCTTGACTGAACTTACTACAGCAAGCCAAATTTCTGGTGCTGTAGCCACACTGAAAATATTTGATATTGAACCGACTCTGGATTATAGAATAGAAACGCTAGTAAAAAATGATCTGGGAGCTAACTTTCCATTAATCACGACGAATTATGATGCCCAATAACACATCTCTGGTGAGAAAAAATCTATCGATACTCGTGGTCCTATGTTTTATGGGGTTCGCTAGTCATGGACAGCTGGATACACTTAAAATTCCTGTAGAAATAGATAGCTATGTGGATAGTAAAAGTCCAACATCAAATTATGGAATAGATTCCGTAATGGTTACTGGGACGCACAGTAGTTTGGGGACTGCGCATTATCGAAGGTCTTTCGTACGCTTTGATTTAGACACCATCCCTACAGGTAAGGAAATCTATTCAGCAAAAATTATGTTACGCTATACCGATAGTATTTCCAACGGACCAGATTGGCGAACTAAGCTCGTTACGACACTGTGGTACGAAGATTCAATAACAGGGAATAATCAACCAACAATTTCCAATGATGCAAATGACGTGTCGTCTACATACAGTAATCCAGGAGACACAATGGTTTTTAACGTTGGCTATATGGCTAAGCAAATGTACTGGGGTTTTATTGATAATTTCGGCTGGTGTATTCAGGTTTTAGATGAAACTGACACCACCGTTACCGGTGCGACTTTCTATACACGTGAAAGCGTTAATTACGAGCCATATCTTGAAGTTGTCTATTTTGATCCCTTAGAAATACAGAATGTTGCGATAACACATGAATCATCCAATGGTGCTGAGGATGGGATTATTTCTTTGGATGTAATAAATGGATCTGAGGATTATACCTATTCATGGATTGACGGTGCTACAGGCAGCGTTATTTCTACAGATAGCATCCTTGACTCTTTAGGTTATGGTTGGTACGGTTTACATGTTACGGGAACGTATTCTGAAGAATTGTATCAAGCATTTTTGATTGGAGTGGATTGTGATACGGTTAGTATCAGTTTTGAAACTTCACCTGAATATACTTCACATGCTTATGTTTCAAGTCATCCTGATTTTAACGGTATTGATCAACGAATGGTAAATTATGGAAATAACCGATTTTTTCGAACTTGGGAATGGCTTTCTCAAGGGGAGTGGTCCGATCTCTACAGTTTTACGAAGTTCCACCTGTGGATAGATCCACGATTTACTATATCGACAGCAGATTTGGAACTGCAAGGCTCAAATCATAATTCGGCTTATCGAACAAATGAAGCGGAGCTTTTAAAGGTTACTGAAGCTTGGGATGAGGAAGTGATAACGTACAATAGCCAGCCCTCTTCAGACACAACGATCCTTGTCTTTATGGATTCCACTTCCTCGACTACTCAGGATCGAACAGTTGACATTTCAGATTTCTGCAATTATTGGAAAGCGAATAACACGTTGAATTATGGAGTGAAATTCCAATTGGAATTGTACAATGATGTGCGTGCACGTCAGCGCTTTCATTCGCCAAATGCAACTGCATCCACTGATAGACCTGTGATAGAATTCTTTTTAGATCTGTATCAAGGTGGCACGCCTGCCTATTGTCATCCTGTATACGTAAACTTGGAAAGGAAACTGAGCGGAGCAAAACACATTGCACAAGTCGATCATATTTATTTTGCATATGACAACGAATATGCTTCGGCTTCTGCCAATCTGGATTACCAAATTTTTGCAAACGGAAACCGGCTTACACCAGTGATGG
>CAJQJL010000094.1 GCA_905478665.1 uncultured Flavobacteriales bacterium | reverse complement strand
GGAAGCCAAACTTTTGAACGCATATTATGTGGATTCAAACTATCCGAATTTTGAGTAGCTGGTGTATTGTCGTCAAATAAGGTATACCTCGCTGCAGCTCCAACAATTAGATCATGACGACCTATTTTTTTGTCCCAGTGCAATTGACCAAATCCGATGAATTGCTTAGCCATATACGGCGTAGTTCCGTAAAAACTATTCTGCGTATGATCGTTGACAGAAACAGAAAGAAATATTTTCTCTTTTAAGGGTAGCTGGTAAGAGCCAAGAAGCTCCCAGCGCGTTGTATAAATACTTTCTCCATAAATACTGTCTCCACCACGGCTTGCGGGTGTCCAATTCATTTCACCTCCCCAGCGATCTTCGTAAAGGTAGCGTGCGGCGATTGAAAACAGACGGTAATCTTTTCGTTTGAAATTCCATTTTTGAAAAACAGAGATTCTATCTTGTAGAGTAACATCAGTAAAACCATCGTTATTGTTGTCCATTTTCAAGTCGTAGTTGAAATAATTCACACCAGTTAGCACACTTATCTTTTTTCCAAGGTTGAATTTGGCCGCAATGTCTGCGTTCGTTTCTAGCCAAGTAGTCGTAAAGACCTCTGCTGAGAATAGTGGCGCATTTTGTGGCTTTTTAGTAATGATATTGATGATTCCTCCGATTGCTTCACTTCCGTAAAGAGTAGATGCGGGACCTTTAACAATTTCGATGCGCTCTACAAGTGAATTTGGAATTCCACTTAAGCCGTATACTGTTGACAAACTGCTGACAATGGGCATTCCATCAATGAGAACCATTGTATATGGACCTTCTAAACCATTAATGTGGATGTCTCCAGTACTGCAAATATTGCAATTCAACTGAGGGCGAACTCCATTTACATTCTGAAGTGCCTCGTACACATTGGGACTGGGGTTTTTTTTGAAGAAGTTTGGCGTAAAAACTTCAACATTCACAGTACTTTCTTTCTTAGAGACTTCCTTGAGTGTTCCACTTACCACAACCTCATCAATATCCTGTCGATTTGAATTTAGTTTGATTTTCAGAGGTTTAGAAGACGGAATTGATACAGAACTTATAAATGTTTCAAATCCATAAGCGAAAATTTCAAGCTCGTAAGTTCCTCTCGGTAAATTCTTAAAACTAAAGCTTCCATTTTCCTCCGTTATAGCGAAGGCTTTCAGTGATTTGATTTTCACTTTTGCGAAGGGAATAGCACCTTCATCATCAGCAACTTTACCTTCTAAAGTATGTTGGGCCATGGCAAAGCCTGTTGATAGAAAAAATGCGAGAATGGAATAAAGTTTCATTATTAAGAATGATTGTAAATAACGCAATAAATCTATTGTCTTGCCATCGTAGCGACAATTCCTTGCTTATCGTATTCTAATTTTCATTTACAAAACTAATAAAGTTAGACTAGCCTAACAATTAAAGTTAGATTTTTTATTTAGTTTTGTTCATGCTTTCATTCACAGAAGAAAATTATTTAAAGGCACTTGTTCAGTTGACGGTTTTTGAGGAGTCGTACACTGAGGTAGGTGTGAATAAATTGGCATCAACTCTAGAGGTCAAACCTGCCACTGTGAGTGATATGGTGCGCAAGCTCAAGGAGAAGCTACTCGTGAACTATGAAAAGTATGGTAAAATTTCATTGACGGAGAAGGGCAGAGTGGCTGGCATGATGGTCGTTCGTCGTCATCGTTTATGGGAAACTTTTTTATACAAAAAACTGGATTTTACCTGGGCGGAGGTGCATGAATTGGCAGAAGATCTAGAGCATATACATTCCAAAAAATTAATAGATCGGTTGGATCAATTTCTTGAGTTTCCTGAGTTTGATCCCCATGGTGATGCTATCCCTAATGCAGACGGAGAAATTATTATTCCATTTCGCAAAACGCTCTCAGAGGTAGGGAAGGGTGAAAAATGCAAGGTTGTTGCCGTAAAAGATAACTCTACAGATTTCTTACAACATGTCGACAAGATAGGTTTGAAAATTCGAGATGATGTAACCGTGATTGATCGGGATGATTTTGACTCTTTAACAACAATTGGTTTCAATGGAGTACAAATTGTCGTCTCGCTGAAGTTCACAGATAATATATTTGTCGTCTGTGCTCAATGCTTGAAAGCAAAAGATTGTAATTGTCATTCCTTATAATTCCTGGGAATTAGAAATCGAATCGTTTAGCTGATTTAACGAATTGCCTTATCGTTCAATACGTTGATAAAATGAAATCCGCGAGGCACGTATCCTTGTTTGTAGAAGAACTTATGTGCAGGAAAATTGTCTGTATAAGAATCCAGCGCTAACATATTGCAGTTGTTGTCTACCGCCATTTTTTGCATGTATGTGAACAATTCTTCTCCAATTCCTTTGGAACGATGGTACTGTGAAATTACCACATTGTCTAATTCCATGTATTTACCACACCACAATTTTGAACCAATCCAATAACCTGTCATACCGATACAAGTATCGCCTTCAAAGACTCCAACCTGTCCATAGTTGTGAGGTAACATCGTGTCAAGTTCAAACGAATATTCCTCAAGCGTAAGTTGTGGATATACCTCTGTAAGCAATTCAAAGTTGCCTAACATTTCTTCTTTCGTGGTGAGTTCTCGTAGTTCCATTTTTAAAGATGTTCGTCCGCAAAAGTAGACAAAAAAAGCGCCGCACAATACAATGATTGGGCGACGCTTTTTTGGGTTTAGTCAATAATTAATGCAACACAATTACTTTATGTGTGCCCACTGATTGTCCATTTATATCTGTCAATTCGATGAAATAGGTTCCTGGAGTCCAGTCTTGAACCTTGATTTCATTAAGTTGATCTTTCAATGATTGTTGAAGAACAACGCGTCCTTGATCGTCCGAAATCGAAATTTCAACCTCAATTTGTTTTTCAAATTCGAGAGTGATCACGTCGCTAACAGGGTTAGGATAAACGTTGTATGAAACCAATTCATTATCAAATAATCCGAGACACAAAACGACCTCTATTGCGGTGTTATCTACATTAGAACATTGGTTTCCATCTGTGTAAGTATAATACACATTGTGCGTACCTGGAATCGTAAGCGAAGGATCGAAATTCGTTCCTGAAACTCCCCATCCACTGTATACACCTCCAGATGGAGTGCCAGCAGGCAAAGCGATTGGCGAATCATTCATACAGATAGTGTCTATGCTGAAAGTCGCAACAGATACCGTTGGAAGTGTGTTCATAGTGACATCAACTTGATCAGTATCTACACAACCGTTAACATCTGTTCCAGTAACAGTGTATGTAGTAGTTCCTACACCTTGAGAAAATGGCACACCATCAACAACTCCATTGTCCCAAACATATGCGCTTGCTCCTGAACCAGAAAGTGTAGCCTCATCATTTGTACAAATTGAGATGTCTGCACCAGCGCTAACATTTGGAATTGGGTTCACTGTAACCGTAACCACATCTGTGTTTGTACATCCGTTTCCGTCAGTTCCTGTTACCGTGTAGTTTGTTGTTACGACTGGTGATACTGTTTGTCCAGCACCCGCGCCAAGTCCATTATCCCAATTGTAAGTTGCAGCACCTGTCGCAGAAATAGAAGTAGAGAATCCATCACAGATTTCAACGTCTGAACCAGCATCAACCGAAGGAAGAGGATTCACAGTAATTGAAATTGTCTGTGCGTCTACTCCACAAGATCCACCGTTGATTGTGTAGGTGAAATCATAGGTTCCTGTTGTGACAGAAGAAGCATCAAAGAAGTTTCCTAGCAAGGCACCTGTAGAATTATCATCCGCCCAAACACCTCCAGCTGTATAGCCAGAAATACCAGCGTACAAATCATATCCTCCGTTATCTGCACATGCATCATTGGAAGCAGTTGGTGTTCCTGCATTAACTGTACTTGTAACGGTTATTTGTGTCGTTTCTGAAGATCCAGCACAAGCTCCGTTTCCTGGAACTGTATATGTAAAATTGTAAGTTCCAGCAGATACCGTGGAAGCATCAAATATATTACCTGTTAAACCTCCTGTTGCATCATCATCAGACCATGTTCCTGTGCCATCTTCACCTGAAAGAGCAGCCATTATGTCGACATTATTGTCAGAAACACATGCTGAGATTGGCGTAGCCGTTCCCGCGCTATTTGGTGTATCAATGGTAATTGTGATTTGTTCTGTATTGTCACATCCATTTGCAGTTCCAGTAACTGTATAAGTTGTTGGAACTGTTGGAGAAACCGTCTGAGTTGCCGCTGTTCCGAGTCCATTGTCCCAACTATAGGTTGTTGCTCCAGAAGCCGTGAAGCTTGTGCTTGAGCCTGAACAGACAGTTGTTGCGCCACTAATAGCTACTGTTGGTAATGCATTCACTGTAACAGTCGTTGTTGAAACGTCCGATCCTCCTGCATTTGTTGCCGTTAACGTTACAGTCCATGTACCAGGAGTAGTAAACGCATAACTTGGGTTTTGACTTGTCGAAGTTCCACCATCACCGAAATCCCAAGCCCAAGATGTAGGACTTAATGTTGAGTTATCCGTAAAGTTTACCGATTCACCAGGGCAAATTGAACTAACCGATGCGGAAAAGCTTGCAACAGGCGGCGGCGGCGGATTGTAAATGTATTCCATGTCGTCAACCCAAAGAACAGCTGAACTACTTCCAGCTCCTGCAGTATAACTTGAAGTTATTGAAGCCAAAACATAGGCAACATTTGTAGCAGGGTATGAAGCATAATCAAAAGGAACAGAAATTCGAACCCAGTTCGCAGTTCCAGCAGTTTGGAAATTTTTAACCGCTCGTGCAACAACATACGGAGATGAACCAGCGTCTGCAGGATCTCTCACATCATAGGCATCATGAAGCGTTACTGAAATTCTTGCGGAATCACTTGTTCCTGTCTGGTTGTACTTAGCCCAAATCACCACACTGTCAGGATAATTGGTGAAAGGATGATTAAAGTTCCCATTCGATTGTACAGTTTTGTTGTATCCCTGAGAAGGGGTCGTTGACGGTGCATTTACCTCTCCAGTCGTGATATTTCCATTAACGATATTACCCAAATAACTGGTAGATTCAATGCGGGCACTGTACGTACCACCATGAACTTGAGAACCATCTCTAAAGACACGTTGAGAAGAACCAAGACCACAGAAACCACATAAGTTTCCTGTCTCCATACCACTCCAGTTTGTTGGTTCTTCAGTGGACGAACCAACATTTTGCCAGTTTTCGAAACCAGCGTTGTTTGGTTGTTGTTGTCCAAATGAAGCTGCACTTAAGGCAGTGAAAAGTGCTGCTGCAAGAGCATTATAAAATAATTTCATCTGATAAACTATTGGTTAACTATTCTTTAGAACAAGATTTTTTTGTTCAGTTGATAATCCTGTCCATTCACGTTAATGATGTATACTGCATTCTTTACAGGTAAGAAGAACTTATTTTCTCCAAATTGTAATTGTCGCTCTTCAATTAACTTTCCTGAAACATCAAAGATTTTTACATCCAAATCCTTTGACTGTTCTAGTTGAAGGTTAATGAATGTTTCATTTGATTGAATAGAAATGATATCCTGCTTTCCTTCTGATAAACTAGCATTGTCATAAATAAATGAACAAGAGTCAACAACTAATGTAGAACCAACTTGTCCTGCTGGTGGAAATAATTCATAACCACCTTTACTTGATACCATTAGGACACCAACTGTATCTGGTGTGTCAGATGTTGTGTAAGATATAGGAGCTTCAAAAAGTGTATAGCTTGAGAATCCAGTAGACTGATTTGTAACGAATTCACCATAACCAATTGTGTCTCTCTGCATTGTCGATGTGTTCCATTTTGACAAGAAAACAGCGATCCAGCAAGAATCATTAGCAACAGATTCGTATGCGTAATATCCTCTTAACACATCTGGTCGATCTGTAAAAGGAACTCCTAATTTTACACTGTTAAAAGGATTGACAGCATCGAATGAATACGTTCCAAGTCCGATGTTTCCAGTTCCAATAATTCCACCCACATCCATTGTTCTCATTAGTACAGCGTGATTTCCACTGTAAGTCCAAGATGTATCTTTTGCAAATGGTCCTGGATCTGGAATTAAAGCAATGTCTTTTTTAATTTCTTCTCCTGATAACCAAGACCCTCCTAATGAGTCATATGTGAAGCTATCGTTTCCATTGGCTGTAAGGCGCGTGATGTTTGTTACATCTTCAAAATCTCCGTTAGGTAAAGCTTGTCCGAACAAAGTGGAAGCCCCCGTTAATAAAACGATTGAGGTGCTTAAGAGTAGTCTTTTTTTCATAAATAGTTATTTTTTTTTGGTTGTCTAATTTTAAAAGTGGAATGCTATTCAAGTTCTTAAAATACAAGACATAGTTTCCATATTGAATCTGGTAAAGTTCTAAAAAACAATCCAACTAGAAAAATGATTTTGATTTATTTTGTCTTAAGAAAATTGGATTAATGTTTGTTTGTCTTTGAATGGCATGGATGATGCTTTCTGAAACCCCAGTAAATAATGAGTTAAACAGGTTTAGCTAGGATGTTGAATGATTGATTTATAACGCATAAAAAAGCGCAATTGACCAAATTACGTAGGGGTAATTATCAAGTCAACTGCGCTACTTATATTTCTCCTAATAATTAGTTACTGAAATACAATCCTTTTGATTGTTCCAGCTCCTTCTGCATTCGTAATACGAAGAATAAATGCACCAGCCCCAATATCATCTTTTGAAATATTCAAAGATGTTCCTTCAACCAAATACGTTTTTACAATTCTTCCAGAAGGATCGTAGATACTAATTTCACCTCCGTTCATTTCATTTCTGAACTCTATCGTCATGAGGCTCTCAGAAGGATTGGGGAATATTTTATCAATTAACTCATCGTTAAGCAAAGACTCCGTGTTCAATCCACAATAAGCGAGCGGATAGAGTGTCGCCGTTCCTGAAGGTGTGTTTTCAGCTTGCGTGATTGGTTCTGAACAACCCATGAAATCTACAAGGAAATCACTCACAAAGTTGATTGTTGTGTCCATGAAAGCTCCACCTGCTGCATATACAGCATGATCAGAACCATAATGCGTAAAGAAATTGTGTTGAACTCCTTGGGTGTTGGCTTGCTCATCAATCATTCTACTTCCATCCATAGAAATAACGTTGAAACCTGATACGCTTGCAACTCCATGATTATATGGAACGGTGTTGTCGTTATCTCCATGAAGTGAGCATACGGGGGCATCACCAGCTTCTAACCATCCATAACTTGCCAGTGCACCACATAGATTAACGACGGCGTGAATGTCGGATGAATAACCTTGATTACCACTTAAACCTTCAATTCCTCCCATTCCGTTTAAGGTTGTAGGTGTTATGTAGTTTTCAATTTCACAATCTTTATCAAGGTATGCCATGTGAAGTGCTGTAATCGCTCCTGCTGAACTTCCTGCAATAATAATTCGTGTTGTGTCAATTTTGTAAGTGTCAGTCGTAGCTCTGTCCTGATAGAAGAAACGAACTGCGGCTTTCATATCCTGAACGGCACGTACAACAGCTTTAATTGCATTAACAGAATCGATTGGCCACATTCCAACGCGGTAGTCAATTGATGCACATACATATCCTTTTTTTGCGAATGCATTAGATAACGCGACAACGTCACCGTCTGTTCTTGATCCACCAATGAAGCTTCCTCCATGCGCCCAAACAATTAATGGGCGTGCAGTTTCTGTGTCTCCAGTAGGCTCATAAAAGTCAAGTGCCAAGGTTTGGTTTCCTCCAATGAAATCGGTGTTTTGACCAAAGGTAATTCCACTTGTAATGGTTACGTTTGGGAACAGGTCAGTTGAATATCTTCCTGCATCACAAGGTGTTTGAGCAATACTGGTGAAGATTAAGCTTAGCATTGTAAATGCCAGTAAGTAGTGTTTTTTCATGTTGATTATAGTTTAAGGGAAAATAACTCCTGAGAACTTCGTTACATCAGCGAACGGAATTCTGGAATTGTATTTATCATTTATTGATTCTATGTATTTGTTTGCTAATAAAGCTTGTCCAATGGGATTTAAGTTTCTGCCATCCAGAGAAAAGAAACCTCCAGTTACAAAATTGGCGTCCATAGATACCCCGTTGTAAACAATTCCTGAATTTAAGGAATTATAAAATGAATTCACATCTACATGGGCAATATTATTTGATTGCGAAGTAGATAGGATGATACTATTGTATTCTGTAAGCTTCGATTTCAGAATGGTAATTTCATTATGAGAGAGTACATATTTATCTGGAATTGGTACGATTGACCCCATTCCATTGCATTTAACGGAGTCCAGTGGGATACTCAATAAAATGAGTTCTCCAGCTTCCAATTTTCGCACACCGAAAGGTTCGGAAGCATCTTCTACGGTGAAGGGATTGTCTCCTTCTTGAAATGTTAGCCCCAATGGATTAAATACACTATTGAGCGTTACTACATCTTCAGCATTCAATGTCAAACCATTGTATGGAATCGTTGTGAAGTATGGAAATTGAGTGATGTCAGGAATGTTTCCAATGATCCCTTTTGCACCTATACCGTTTAGCGATTGCACAACCTCGTTCAGCGAACCGTCGAAGCCCACACCAGCTGCTCCATTCGCAGGAGGAGGTATTGTAGACGTTCCTCCACTTAAAGCGTAAGATAAAAGATCGTGATCACCTAGTTGCACAGAATAAAATGTTGGATTCTGACCAATAGCATCTTGCAGAATTGATGAATTGGCTTCATCCGATGCTATTCTTGAATAATAAGGGTTGTAATTTCCTGCGCCATTTGCCGAATTGCCATAGCCAGAAAGATTCATATCCAAAATACGAGTATTGGGAATTCCCATATTATTAAATGGACCAATGGCTCCGAAAATATTCGTACTCAATTCTGAAATGTCACCTTGTGGCGCAAGTCTCACTGGAGACAAAGAAGTCTCATTCTTGCAATCTGTTTTATAGCCTAGAATAAGTTTAGAAGCACCATCTAGATTAATACCAGCCGTTCCCAATAAAATGGGACTGCTAAAATTAATAGTAGTGATTTGAGAAAACTGATCCGCGAGAATTTGTGCAAAGGAATTTACTTGCCCTGTGCTACTTAATGCATCGTCTGCATAGCCTGCGGTTCCTTCTGTCCCAATGGCAACATAAGTTGTTGGGTCAATTTCTCCTAGGCTCAATTCCTCAGCTGCTATTTCTGGTTGACAAGCGCTAAGAGAATAAATACATGCTAATAAGATAATAGGTTTTAACTGCATGACTAAAATTTATAGGTTAAGGCAAGTCCAGGGGCAAAAGCAGCGACTTTAAAAGTGCCACTAAGATTGGTCTCTAGATTTGTATCTTCTCGTTCGATCTGTGTATACAGTAGTGATGCATCCACTGCAAAATGGTACCCAATTTTATATCCGAGTCCAATCGTATAGCTAATACGATTGGCGTCAGGCGTTTCGGGGGTGACATATCCATCCTGAACTGGAGAAATTCCGTAGCCTATTCCTGCACGAATGGCAAGCTTATCAGCTAGTGTATATTGTCCACCCAAGCGAAAGACGAAGATGTTTTTGTAGTTCCTTGGTGACTTCGTGTCTTCGAGTGATTCTGTATTCTCAACATAATCGAATGCCAAGGTGTCATAGGCTTTCCAACCAACGTAGTTAACATCCAGTGCAATGGCTAATTTGTCGTTTGGTTTGACTGCAAGGCCAAGTGTAACAACCTGTGGTAAAGGAAGCGTTCCGTTAAAGTCACCTGTAGGAAACTTATCTTCCAATGATTCAGGTACTGTAAATGTCGCCGTTCCCTTGTTCAATTTCATATTGACTTGTGAACGATAGGTCAATCCAATAGAGAGATAATCTGTGGGTTCAATGTAGATTCCAACGTTGTATCCTAGGCCATGTCCAGTTCCAGCCAATTCCACATGACCATAATTCCCATTTTGTCCCAGTGTAGGAATGTCTTTTTGCAAATTCACTTTACCATAACTGTAGACAAATCCAGCTCCAAGTCCTATTTTATCTGTTATCCGGTAACTGACAGTAGGCTGAAAAAAGACGGAGAGTAGTTGGAGCCTTGTTAAAGCGAATCTACCTGACCAGCCATCTTCCCATTCTACAGTACTTCCGAAAGGAGTATATACCGCCAGTCCAAGTTTTAGTTTACTGCTATCTTTTAGCTGAAACAACCCGTAAGCCGTAAATGGTGTGCCTAATGGGGAAGTCGTATTGGCTGTCGCAAAAGTATTATGTTCCAGAAAAGTTCCTTTGGACGCTACCATTGTAGCACCGATACTGACTTCGTTGTTGTTTACAAATGAAGCACCTCCTGGGTTAAAAAATAAGGAGGAAGCATCTTGTATCAATGCTGTTCCAGCACTTGCCATTCCTTGCTGTGTTTGACCTTGCAGGTTCACTTGAAATCCTTGACTAAGAGTAGTTAAGGGGAGTAGAAGTGTAAAAAGAAGAAGTATTCGCATAGTAGTTAAACAGACTGATTAATAGTGGATAGTTCTAAGTCTTAGGATGCGTGAAAGTAGTGGTTTTTGCACTGATTGTCAAGCGAACAAGACGTTGTTTCACACTGTTGTCATGAGATATACCTTTATATGAGTAGTTATACGCATTGTAATTTGTAAGATTATTCTATCTTTGCACCCCTGTCTCGGGAAGGCAGGAAAGTTAATTAGTTTATAAACAGAGGTTTTGTACCTCAAATTGTAAAAATGTATGGCAACTAAAATTAGATTGCAAAGACACGGTAAAAAAGGAAAACCATTTTACCACATCGTAGCTGCAGACAGCAGAGCGAAAAGAGACGGTCGTTTCATTGAGAAGTTAGGAACGTACAATCCAAATGTTAATCCAGCGGTTATTGAAATTAATTTTGATAGAACATTGAACTGGGTTCAGGAAGGTGCGGAAATGTCTGACACAGCGAGAGCGATTTTATCATACAAAGGAGTACTTTACAAAAATCACTTGATTAAAGGGATTGCTAAAGGTGCTTTAACTGAAGCGCAAGTTGAAGAAAAATTTACTGCGTGGTTAGAAGAGAAAGAAGCAAAAGTTGAAAAGAAATCTACTGGATTGGCAAAGGATGCTGAGAAGGCAGAAGCTGATCGATTGGCGGCAGAAGCAGCTGTTTCAGAAGCACGTGCGAAAGCAATTGCTGAAAAGAACACTCCTGCTCCTGAAGTAGAAGAGCCAGCGGCAGAAGTGCCTGCAGAAGAGGCACCAGCTGCGGCTGAGCCTGTCGAAGCAGCGGAAGTAACTGAAGAGCCAGCAGCAGAAGCGCCTGCAGAAGAGGCGCCAGCTGTGGCTGAGCCTGTCGAAGCAGCGGAAGCAACTGAAGAACCGGTAGCAGAAGCACCTGCGGCAGAGGCTCCAGCAGCAGAAGAAGCTCCAGCAGCAGAATCTGACGAAGCGGAAGCAAAGGCAGAGTAAATTTCAACTTGAATGAACAAAGCAGACTGCTTTCATTTAGGATATATAGCGAAACTTCACGGATTTAAAGGTGAAGTTTCGCTGTTTTTGGATGTCACCAATCCAGAAGATTATGCATCGCTCGATGCACTCTTTATTGATCTAAACGATCAACTCACCCCCTTTTTTATTACCTCTATAAAGCCTAAGAACAAAGGTTTTGCGCAAATCAGCTTAGAGGGTGTCAATGACGAGAATGCTGCAAAGAAAATTCTTAGAAAGGACGTTTACTTGCCAGCAGAAATTCTTCCTGAATTGGAAGGGGTTCATTTTTACGACCATGAAGTTGTAGGCTTTAAAGTAATTGAAGCGAAGCATGGTGATATCGGTATTCTTGAACAGGTTGTTGACCTGAAGACAAACCCCTTATTGATGGTAATGAATGGTTCTGTTGAAATTTTAATCCCATTTAGGGAAGGATCCGTAACAAAAGTGGATAGAGAGAATAAAGAACTTCATGTTATAGCTCCCGAAGGATTGGTTGAACTGTATCTCGGGTAATGTCAATTTTCCATTTCAAACAATTTTCAATTCTGCAGAAGGATGCTGCCATGAGGGTAGGAACGGATGCTATGGTGTTGGGCGCGCTGATAAACACTTCGAACAAAAAGCACGGCTTGGATATTGGCGCAGGTACTGGAGTTCTTTCGTTGATGATTGCACAAAAGAACGATGAACTATTAATTGATGCTGTAGAGTTTGATGAAGCGTCATACAATGAGTGCAAACAGAATTTTGAAAGTAGTAGTTGGAGTGAACGACTATCTGCCCATCACACTGATTTTCTAGAATTCGCCCCAGCAGAGAAGTACGATTTGATCTTCTCAAACCCGCCGTATTATCAATCAACTTTACTGAATGAGGATGTGCGATCAGCGAATGCTAAGCATGTGCAAACCTTGTCACCTTCGCGATTGTTTAAAAAGGCAGAATCACTGCTAACCGAAAAAGGATCACTGTGGATGATTGTTCCTTTTGTAGATCTTGAAAGTTGGTGTGATGCAGCAATGTCCAATGGTTTGTACTTGACACGCCAAGTTCAGCTTTTTGGAAAACGAAACGAAGTTCCAAATCGCGCGGTGCTTTGTTTTGAGCGCGTTGAGGGAATTATTGTTCAGCAACAGTTAACTGTGCGTGAGGCGGATGGCAAATACAGTAAGGAGTATATTGACTTAACGGTTGATTATCACGCAACTGATTTGAGTAAATAAGATCGAATGGTATCTTCCCGAATTATCCAATTCAAGGGTTTTCTGTATCTTCATATCCCCTAACGGTAACAATTACAATGAAGCTTTTTGTACTTTTCGTATCAATTCTAATGTCTGCCTTCGTTTATGGGCAAACGGATGAGTTGAACTTGCAGAAGTATTGGAAATTCAGAAGTGATTTCGTTGAAAAATATGTGAAGATTGGTCCAAATCCTGGTGAAAGCCAACCTGCTGGATTACTTTCTCCTGGGACATGTGTAGACAACGCCTCAGAGTGGGGGAATATCGAATACGGAACAATGTCTTGGGGCGATGGAATGATTCGTCATGGGTATTACTTGAGCCTTTTGGCTACTGAGTTTGCTTTGAGAAAAAAGTACGACTTAGATCTTAAGGGAATTCAGAATGAACTCTATTATGCTATAGCTGCTATTAATCGC
Organism: uncultured Flavobacteriales bacterium; assembly: GCA_905478665.1. Classification (GTDB taxonomy): domain Bacteria; phylum Bacteroidota; class Bacteroidia; order Flavobacteriales_D; family Crocinitomicaceae; genus UBA4466. The sequence goes on along the minus strand of CAJQJL010000094.1, from coordinate 3,970 downwards.
CTGGATACAAAGGCTGAGGTCGAATTGAACAGCGTTTATTTTTCACGTGCTTTTTACGATGATAAATTGAATGGCTTTTATTTACGTGAAGATGTTGGAGAAGATTTTTATTTAAATTGGGCTGATGATCCAATGCACATTGGCTGTGTATACTCTGCCTTTTATGAGAACAATAATGTAGCCAGAGTCCATGAACCAGACCGAGGATTTGTTGTAAAGAAAACCACTTCCTACCAAAATGTGCCCAGTCTAGATCAAATGTCGAGTGTGATGGTTGGACTTTCACTAGTGCATAAATTGGTTGACAATGTTTGGGTGCAACCAACTTCTTCTGATCAAGGATTTAAGCTCATTGATGAGGTTGCTGCTATTGTTGATCGAATGGTAAAATATGCTTCGGACAGAAACTGGCAGTTGATTGATGTGAATGGTTGGCCTGTGGCAAATGGAGGAGGAGATTTAGTTCTGGCAGCTCCAACATTTTTGGCAGCAGCAGAGCGTATCACGGGAAGTATAGATCATTATTCGAAATGGGCGGTGAGAAGAATGCAGGTGGCATCAACAGTGCAGTATTGCCTAACGGGATTTGGAATTGAGTCTGGATCATCAGATAGAGAAAAGGCATGCGCTAGTATTGATTTCTTCGATTTATTCCAAAACAAAGCGTGGAAGGGACTTCAGGCTGCAGTCCCAGCTGGTATAGATAATAATCAAGACAACTCGGAATATCAAGATTGGATAAAAGGTGGACTGCTGAGAATGCCCGTGAATTCCTATAAATGGCTTTGGAAAAAAACGATTGCCAACGCTTATACAGGTTTGTTTACGGATTTGTCTAGTGACGGTAAAATCGATGCGCTTCCTTGGCCACTCAACAAATTAATGTTTGGGGAAGATGCAATTGCCCATTACAACAATACAATCATGTTTAATTTGGGGGTGACATCTGGTTTCTGGAGCAGTGCTCAGGTAAATGAATGGGCGAACATTACAACCAATCGTCAGCTTGAGTTATCAAATGCTGTCTTGTACGACCTCACCCCGACGAAAAGTAAAACATTCTATCAATCCTTCTTGAATTCAATGAAGCCCGAGGGCGGCTATCGCTTAAAAGGAAGTAATTGCTGCCCGGCTACAGAGGAGGTAGCACTCTTTCAATCAGATGCATGGGCCTCAGATTACCGTTGGACGCATCCCAATTCTGACATGGGAGAAGGGGGAGGAGATGGAATTTATCCTGGCTTAGATTATATGGTGTTTCACAATTTGTATTACTTGTTGTACGCTGATTCCTTGCCTGATTTCGCTGAGAATTTTCATTGTTTTTGTGATGCAGAAGTACAAATCCAAATTACGCGAGATCACACGAAAGCGGAACGCGATGCACGGAACAATCTCAATAAAAAGCTGTCGTATGTACCAACGTGTCAACCAGATGTTTTTGATGCCGTCAATCAACGAGTGCGATCTACGTTCACTATTGGTCCAAAGTTTTCGGATTATACCGAGTTGGGTATTCTCACAACGAAATTCCAACGAAAGGATGTTATGATTGAAGATGGAGGAGAGGTCAATGTTCTATCAAACTTGGTAATCAGTGATGGGGCTTTGATTATTAAGTCGGGCGGGAAGTTGAACGCAATTTCTGGAGATGTTTATGTAGAAGGGAATTCAATAATCGGCGTCTACGGTGACTTAACCATTGGAGCAGGAACAAAAATCACCTTCGGACCAAAAGCAACAATGAAACTAATGGACGGAGCTCGACTTTTTGTTGAAGCAAATGCCACGGTAAACGTCAACTCTGCTGAAACGATTGAGATGTCCAAAGACGCAAAACTCATTGTGAGTGATGCGTCAAATGAACAAATCATTCGTAGTTTGATGAAAGTGGTTGAGTGAATTTATGCCATTACTAACTTCTCCAATTCCTTCAATAACGCTGTTATCTCTTGCTGAATAGATACTCCCTTGTCCTTGTTGTACCATTTTTGCAACTCTGCCTTCTTTTCTTGTGCAGACAAGTCTGTTTCTTTAAGGCTTAACATCAAATTTTGGCATTCTTTTGGTCTCGGACCCCATGTGAACAAATCGTTTCCATGCGTGTCCTGAACGACAAGTTTGGGAATTGCTTTTCCTCCATTGGTCAAGTAATCTTCAATTAGATATGGCTCGCTGTCGCGCAATTGAATATCAATCTCAATATTCTCTGAAGCTTCAGCCATTGCATTAATAAAGGCCGAAATATGAGCGGCATCACCACACCAAGGTTCAGTAATCAGCGTCCATTTTTGCTGAATCTTTACATTTTTAAGCGCAATCATCGTCTCCTCAGAAAGCTCCATTTTCTTTATCCACCTATTCTGACGCGAATTATTGAGTTTTACGTATTCTAAATACGCTTCGTCGTTGTACGGCGCTGTTCTGTTGGTGCCATCTAATATTGCCTCGAAAGCTGCTAAATAATCATTCCACTTCATAATCTCTTAGATCGTAAGGTTGTTTTTTTGCTTACAAAGATTCACAGAAACTTCTGTCTGGAATGTGACTTAGATCACCTTAACGCCTATTTCTCTGCCAATCAGTAGTTATGGATTACAAGTGATTTGAATAGAGTCTGAACCCAATGCCTGCATGTTTTTATCGAGTGCTTCCAGAACAATTTTTACAGAAACTACCTCTGACGGATTCGGGTACCAATGATGATGAACAGTGTATTGTGTTTGCTCATAAAGATCATCGAGTCGTTCCATGATTTCGCCCGTTTCATTGTTTGAAATAGTGATTCGATAACCCGACATCATTGCATTTGCATCAATTCTAGCTTCAATGGACACTTCTTGTGATCCATTGACAATTTCTCCTGCAGTAGGACTTAAGAATACGAAACTGACCTCTGTAGTTCCGACTTCAGCAAAGGAAACCTCTTTCTTACATGAAAGAAGGTTTCCTGCTACTGCAAAGATTAATATGAACAAGCTAAGTTGTTTCAAAAGTCTCATTGTTTAAAATAATATGTCTAAAAATGCATCTGTATGTACCAATGTTCCATTTTTCCAAAGCTCAAGATGGAATCTCCAGTCTCCAGCCATGGAAAGGTTTACATCTCCATTGTAGTGACCGTTTCCAACATTTACAGGCGAAATGTTTCCAGTTGAGCTATGTCCCATTGAAACCATTTCAGGGACAAACACGATGTCGAAATCGTCATCAGCAGGGAAGCTCATCATGTTGTCTCGTCTGTGGATTAATATTTCAAGATCGTTCATTCCAACAACCCAATTTTCTGGACGCTCAACAGAGACGAAATAAGTATTTCCATCATCTCCTAAGTATGAACCAACAACTTTTGTTGGAGATTCTGCAACCGTTAAATTGAAACTTGCAGGATTTCCGTCGACAACAACATCCATTGTCCATGTCCCTGCCATTGAGGACATTATAAAGACTACCACACCTTCATACCTTTCTGTGCTGGCATTGTAGACAGGGTTTTCGACAGGTGTCGTATGTACCATCGCTCCCATGTCCATTAATGGCGCAAAAGTGATTGTAGAATTTGTCATTGCTGTTCCACTAGCATCTGTTACTTTGACATACATGCGTGAATATCCAGAGCTTAAAGCAGCGTCAGCGTACAATGAGACTGTCTCATTTTGACTGGTTGTTGCCGTCCCGATGAGAACTGGATGTGTGCTTGATGGTTCTGTTGGAGTCGCAGCATATGTGCAGCTCCCATCATCTTTTTGTGCAGATTCGCTATAATTCTGAGCTGTTTCATCTGTGCAGCCTTCCTTTTTGCAGCTTGCCAATCCGATAATTCCGATAAGTGAGATTAAGATAACTTTTTTCATTTTTTTTGAATTAGATAATGAACGCCAAATTCCAGCATACCGCTTAAGACAACATCTCCATTCGCTATAGTTTGAACGATAGGTTGTGCCCATTTAGTATTTAGCATCCAATTGTT
>CAJQJL010000093.1 GCA_905478665.1 uncultured Flavobacteriales bacterium | reverse complement strand
AAAAATCGAAATCTATTTTGGGCATTTGGCATCGGAGCGTTTCTTTACATTTACATCATGAGTTCTTGGGAGTGTTAGTGAATAGTTTTCGGAACGCCCATGTTTTGGCCACGTCAAATCGTTGCGATCTATAAGAAGGTTGACTTCTGTGTAATCTGGGATAGAGGTCTGTCCAAAAATATACCAGTAGTGCTCCTTCGACATTCGTGAGGAGTGGAGGTAAGCTCGTTCGAATTGCAAGGATTGGACATAATTGAGAAGAATGCACCCGACAATAAAAAGTCCTACGGCGGTTTTACTCCATAGCGATTTCAACGCGAGAATAGCGAAGCCGAGGATAATGATGAGTAGTGGGTAGATGTCTACCATCACGCGAGAACCGAAAGACGACGCATACCACCAACACTCCCAAGAACTCATGATGTAAATGTAAAGAAACGCTCCGATGCCAAATGCCCAAAATAGATTTCGATTTTTACTAAATAAGTGAAAGAATCCAACAATGAGCAATAGAAATAATGGCGTGTAGAGCAACCATCCTTTTCTGTAAGAAAATAAGAAGTCAATCAGGTTCGGATCAGTCAAAATGATTTCTTCTACATGCAAATTAAAGACAATCAGATTGCCTCCAATAAAATACCAATAGAGCATTTGAGGAATGTTCCAAAGAATTGAGAAAAGTGGATAGATAAGAATTTTGGACCAAAAGATTTTTGTGTTTCGGAAACCCTTAAACAATACGATGAATGGAATTATTCCTAACAATGCTTGCGTTGGTCGAATGCTGACCGTAAGACCGAAGAAGAGTGCCGACAGTAACAAGTGTTTTCTTGTTTGGCTTGTTGTAAACTTGAATAAGAAGTATAAGAAGATCGCATTTAGGGCAAACAGGTAAAGGTGGGGTAAGTCGAATTGTTGTGTGTAAGTTATATAGATGTTCGTTCCAGCGAATGAGATCAGAATAAGTAGAGCGGAGAGTTTGTCGGTAAAAAAGAGACGGAGAAGTTTTCTTAGGTAGAGCAATCCGAGAAAAATAAAAAGGAAGGCATTGAGGATATAGCCAATATGATACGGCTTACTAAAACCATTGGTAGGAAAACCAGTTGATCGTGCAACAAGGTCGCTTACGAAGTAGGCGGGCAGCTGTAAGTATGCCATACCCATGTGGTAAACATTTTGGTAATTCCCATTGGGACGTTGCACAAGTTGATATGCTGTAATGCTATCGCAGTAAGTGTCCTGAATACCCTGCGCCCACTTGGGAGTCATGTTCAAGTTGCCTTCACTAAAGAGGTGAGGGATGTACATGTAGTATCCAAATCCATCATAGGAGCAAATGCACGTTTCTTCATCATTCGCAACAATTCGAATTTCTTCGAAAGCCAACAAAGCGAAAAAGAACATTATCAAGATGACAATTTTACCCGATACCTCTTTGAACAACATGAGACAAATATAACTGAACCAAAATGATTATTTGATTTCAACAATTATTGGATAAAATGTTGAAAAGTTTGCCGTCGAAAATTTTTGAAAAAAGAAATGCAATTCTAAATTTGAATCAGCCGAATTTCTATTCAGAAAACACATAAAAAAAGATGTAAACAGTTCGCTGTGAAAAAACCGTCTTTTTTTTCGGTTCCACCTTGGTTTATAAAATATTCCTGCTATCTTTGCGCTCCCAAAAAGTGTATTTGGGCGAGTATTTTATTAATTAAAGTTAACAGTATTTTTATGCCAACTATCCAACAATTAGTTCGCAAAGGGAGAACAGCAGTGGTTAAGAAGAGCAAGTCAGCCGCACTTGATTCTTGCCCACAGCGTAAAGGAGTATGTGTGCGTGTGTACACCACTACACCTAAGAAGCCGAACTCGGCAATGCGTAAAGTAGCCAGAGTTAGACTTACCAATGGTAAGGAAGTGAATGCTTATATCGGTGGTGAAGGTCACAACCTTCAAGAGCACTCGTTAGTATTAGTACGTGGAGGAAGAGTTAAAGATCTTCCAGGTGTACGTTACCACATCGTTCGTGGTGCGGAAGATACAGCAGGTGTTGAAGGAAGAACACAGCGCCGTTCGAAGTATGGAACTAAGAGACCTAAGAAGTAACCTTTTAAGATTTAAAAGAAGATGAGAAGAAAAAAAGCGAAAAAAATTGCCATCCTTCCGGATCCTAAATTTAAGGATACACAAGTGACGAAGTTCGTGAACAACATGATGTTGGACGGAAAGAAAAATTTGTCATTTAAGATATTCTACGATGCAATCGAAATGGTTGATGCAAAAGTAGAAGATGCAACAGGTCTTGAGACTTGGAAGAAAGCATTGGAGAATATTAATCCAAGTGTTGAAGTACGTAGCCGTCGTGTAGGTGGTGCTACTTTTCAAATTCCAACCCCAGTTCGTGAAGGACGTAAGCATTCATTAGGGATGAAATGGTTGATCGGATACGCACGTAAGCGTAACGAGAAAACAATGGCTCAGAAATTGGCTGCAGAAATTATAGCTGCATCTAAGGAAGAGGGAGCTGCTTACAAGAAGAAAGAAGATACATTAAGAATGGCTGAGGCGAACAAAGCGTTCTCACATTTTAGATTTTAATAGACATGGCTAGAGATCTTAAATTCACAAGAAATATTGGTATTGCAGCGCATATTGATGCGGGTAAGACTACAACTACGGAGCGTATACTTTATTATGGTGGTGTAAATCACAAGATTGGTGAAGTACACGACGGTGGTGCAACCATGGATTGGATGGAGCAGGAGCAGGAAAGAGGTATTACAATTACTTCAGCTGCGACTACGCTTAAGTGGAATTACCGTGCACAGGAGTACCATGTAAATATTATTGACACACCAGGTCACGTTGACTTCACAGTTGAGGTGAACCGTTCTTTACGTGTACTTGATGGTTTGGTGTTCTTATTTTCAGCAGTTGATGGTGTTGAGCCTCAATCTGAAACAAACTGGAGATTGGCAAACAACTACAATGTTCCAAGAATCGGATTCGTTAACAAAATGGATCGTCAAGGAGCAGATTTCTTAATGGTGTGTAAGCAGGTTAAGGAGATGTTGGGAAGCCATGCATTGCCATTGCAGATTAATATCGGCGCTGAAGATGATTTCAAAGGTGTTGTTGACTTAATCAACTTTAAGGGGATTACTTGGAATGAAGAGGATATGGGAATGACTTTCCAAGAAATCGAAATTCCAGCTGATGTAGTTGAAGAAGCAAGAGAATTAAGAGAGCAGTTATTGGAGGCCGTTGCAGAGTTCAACGATACTTTAATGGAGAAATATTTCGAAGATCCAGAGTCTTTGACTGAAAGAGAAATCTTGGATGCATTGCGTGAAGCAACGATTGCTGGTAAAGTTGTACCAATGATGTGCGGATCGGCATTTAAGAATAAAGGAGTTCAGGCAATGTTGGATATGGTAATGGAAATTCTTCCTTCACCAATGGATGTTGAAGCAATTGTTGGAACAAATCCAAAGACAGGTGAAGAAGAGTCTCGTCAACCTAAATTTGATGAGCCTTTCGCTGCTTTAGCATTTAAAATTGCAACGGATCCTTTCGTTGGTCGTTTGTGCTTTACACGTGCGTACTCTGGTAAGTTAGAAGCTGGTTCTTACGTGTTGAATGCGCGTTCTGGAAAGAAAGAGCGTATTTCTCGTATTTTCCAAATGCACGCAGACAAGCAGAATCAAGTTCCTGAATTAGGAGCTGGAGATATCGGAGCATTTGTTGGGTTTAAGGATATCAAGACTGGAGATACATTGTGTGATGAGAAAGCACCAATTGTATTGGAGTCTATGGATTTCCCAGATCCAGTTATTGGTGTTGCGATTGAGCCTAAGACACAGGCAGATTCAGATAAATTAGGAACAGGTCTTAATAAATTATCAGAAGAGGATCCAACGTTCAAGGTGAACACTGATGAGGATTCAGGTCAAACAATTATCTCAGGAATGGGAGAGTTGCACTTGGATATCATTATGGATCGTTTAAGAAGAGAGTTTAAGGTTGAAGTGAATCAAGGTGCACCTCAGGTTGCTTACCGTGAGAACATCACTGCTCCTGTTGATCATAGAGAAGTATTCAAGAAGCAATCTGGTGGACGTGGTAAATTCGCGGATATCGTTGTTAAGATTGAGCCTCAAGATGATCCAGAAAAAACTGGATTGGAATTCGTTAACTTGATTAAGGGTGGTAACATTCCAAGAGAATTTATTCCTTCGGTTGAAAAAGGATTCAAAGAATCAATGAAGAATGGTGTGATGGCTGGTTTCCAGATGGACGCTATGAAAGTTACATTGCTTGATGGTTCGTTCCACGCGGTCGATTCGGATGCATTGTCATTTGAATTGTGTGCTAAATTGGCGTTCAAAACAGCATTGCCAAAAGCAAGTCCAGTACTTCTTGAGCCAATGATGAAATTGGAGGTGGTAACACCAGAAGAAAATATGGGTGATATCGTAGGTGACCTTAACCGTCGTCGTGGTATTATGAAAGGAATGGATGACAGAGCAGGATCGAAAGTTGTTAAAGCTGACGTTCCATTATCAGAAATGTTCGGTTATGTAACGCAATTGAGAACAATGTCATCTGGACGTGCAACGTCTAGCATGGAGTTCTCTCACTATGCAGAAGCACCAAAGAATGTTGCTGAAGAAGTAGTTGCAAAAATTAAAGGTGTTTCAGCATAATATTTTAAGAGATGAATCAAAAAATTAGAATCAAATTGAAATCATACGATCACAATTTAGTTGATAAGTCAGCTGAAAAGATCGTTAAGACAGTAAAGTCGACAGGTGCAGTTGTTAGTGGACCAATTCCATTGCCAACACACAAGAGAATTTATACTGTATTGAAGTCTCCACACGTAAACAAAAAAGCACGTGAGCAATTCGAATTGTGTGCTTACAAGCGTTTGATGGACATCTACAGTACTTCTTCTAAGACTGTTGATGCGTTGATGCGTTTGGAGCTTCCAAGTGGTGTTGATGTAGAGATAAAAGTATAAGTAAATAAGTTTAATAATTAATAGTTAAAGTATGCCAGGAATTATTGGTAGAAAAATCGGAATGACTAGTATCTACAGTGCCGAGGGTAAATCATTACCATGCACAGTTATAGAGGCTGGTCCTTGTGTTGTGACTCAGATCAAAACGCAAGACAGAGATGGTTACGAGGCTGTTCAATTAGGGTTTGGAGACCGTAAGGAAAAGAATACTCCAAATGCATTGAAAGGTCACTTTAAGAAAGCTAACACAGACCCAAAGTCAAAATTAGCTGAGTTTAAAGGATTCGAAGGACTTAATCTCGGTGACTCAGTGAATGTTGACATTTTTGAAGAAGGTCAATTCGTTGATGTAGTAGGAACTTCTAAAGGTAAGGGATTTCAGGGTGTTGTTAAGAGACATGGCTTCGGCGGTGTTGGACAAGCAACTCACGGTCAGCACAACAGATTGCGTGCTCCAGGATCGATTGGTGCAGCATCTTATCCAGCACGTGTTTTCAAAGGAATGCGCATGGCAGGACAGATGGGTAACGAGCGAGTGAAAATCGAAAATCTTCAGGTATTGAAGGTTCTTGCAGATAAGAATTTAATCGTAGTGAAAGGTGCAGTACCTGGATCTAAAGGTTCAACCGTAATAATTGAAAGGTAATGAAGTTAAAAGTAACAAGCGCAAAAGGAGCTGCTACTTCTAAGGAAGTTAGCTTGTCAAAAGATGTTTTCGGTATTGAACCGAATGATCACGCGATCTACCTAGACGTAAAACAGCATTTAGCGAATCGTCGTCAAGGAACACATAAGGCAAAAGAGAGAGCTGAGATACAAGGTTCTACAAAGAAGATCAAGAAGCAAAAGGGAACTGGTGGAGCACGTGCTGGATCTATCAAGTCTGGAACAAGAGTTGGTGGTGGACGTATTTTTGGACCTCGTCCAAGAAACTATCATTTCAAATTGAATGTTAAGACTAAGCGTTTAGCACGTAAGTCAGCATTTTCTTACAAAGCAAAGTCGAAAGACATCATGATAATTGATGATCCTAAGTTTGATGCAATCAAAACGAAAGATTTCGAAGCTTTGTTAGCAAACCTTAAACTTCAAGATGACAAGGTGTTAATGATCTTGGGTGAAAAGAATGATAATGTTTATTTATCATCTCGTAACCTTAAGAAGGTAAAAGTCGTAACAGCAGATTCTGTAAACACATTTGATGTGTTGAATGCACAGAAAGTAGTTATGGCAGAAAGTTCAATTGAAGCAATCGAGAAGATTCTAAACTAATTGAGAGATGAAGACAATTATCAAAAAGCCAATAATTACAGAGAAAGCAACTGCTCAAAGCGAAACACAAAACCGTTTCACCTTTGCTGTAGATACTAAGGCGAATAAGATTGAAATAAAAAATGCCGTCGAGAAGATGTATGGAGTTCAGATTACTGAAGTTCGGACCATGAATTATGGCGGTGGAAAATCCTCTACGAAATATACGAATAGAGGTATCGTTGAGCAACCAAGTAAAAAATGGAAAAAGGCCGTTGTTACTGTTGCAGATGGAGAGACGATTGATTTGTTTAATAATTTTTAAGTTGATTTAAAAATGGGTCTTAAAAAATTCAAGCCTACAACTCCAGGGCAAAGACACAAGGTCGTCAGCGACTATTCTGAAGTAACAAAAGGTACTCCTGAAAAGAGTCTTGTTGCTGGAAAGAGTAAGTCTGGTGGTCGTAACAATGACGGTAGAATGACTATGCGCTATATTGGTGGTGGTCATAAGCAGAAGTACCGTATCATTGATTTCAAAAGAGAGAAGCATGATGTACCTGCTACGGTAAAATCGATCGAGTATGATCCAAACCGTACGGCACGTATTGCTTTGTTGTATTATGCAGATGGTGAAAAGCGCTACATCGTTGCCCCTGAAGGATTGAAGGTAGGTGACACAGTAATGTCTGGTTCAAAAGCCACTCCTAATGTTGGAAACGCAATGTTCTTATCGGACATTCCATTGGGAACTGTAATACACAACATCGAATTGAAGCCTGGAAAAGGGGGTGCCATAGCTCGTGGAGCTGGTACTTATGCACAATTGAACGCTCGAGATGGTCGTTACGCAATTGTGCATAAGTACCAGCTCCACGAGCTATGGCACCCCCTTTTCCAGGCTTC
>CAJQJL010000092.1 GCA_905478665.1 uncultured Flavobacteriales bacterium | reverse complement strand
TTCAATGTTTTCTTCAATAGGCTCTTCAGAAAGATCTATCATATGCGAACTGTACAATGATTTTCCAGTCTGTGCGTGAAATTCTTCACTTGCGTCCAACAAACGGTCAATCCATGGTAACAATTTACGTGCAGCATGATCTGTATGTAAAATCACTGTCGCTCCATAAAGTTCAGCCAATGCATGGACGTGCTTTGCGCCAGAGATTGCCCCAGCAACACTTGCTTCGAAATTGTCATTAATCAATCCCTTTCCAGCATAGAACTGAGCTCCACCGTTAGAAAACTGAATGATAACGGGAGAATTCATCATAGATGCGGCCTCCATCACAGCATTCACTGTACTTGTGTTTGTGACGTTCACTGCAGGAAGGGCGAACCCTTTCTCTTTTGCATACGCAAATATCTTTTGAACTTCGTCTCCTGTTGCAACTCCTGGTTTGATTCCGTGACTCATTGCCGTATTCATTTAAAATTGTTCAGCCGACAAAGTTAAGGAATTATTGCAAGTTAAACGAACACTGTTAGACAAAGAAAAATAGCATCACTAAGGAAACTCTTGACGAACAGTCACATTAAGTGCAGGAGCAGCTACAGGCATGTCCTCCCATTCAGCTTGGCTGGTAAATCGCATAAAAGAATTTCCTCCAAAAACAGCCGCGAAAGCAAGATGATTTTCCTTTCCTTCTTCAACTTTTCCAAATCCATCGATGACTTCCAGTGCCAAAACCACGTCTTCATTTACAATTAGGTCGTATTCTCTCAAATCAATTGTCATACTGCCACTGTAAGAATTGTGCACGGTAAAAACGACTCCTTCAGCAAGCAATGAGTCTGTTGGGTTCTTACGTTTGTCGCACGCATAAAAATTCAATCTAAACTTCAGAGAATCGTAATTATTGTTCAGCAAATAAAAATTGAATTCATCCAAAAAAGTGCGTTTTTTAATGTTCAAAAACAACCCTAATTCTGTACCTAACTCGTTGGAAGGAAAACCGATCGACATCGTACCAGACTTAGAAACTTTCCCTAGCACTTTGATCTTTACTTTCTTTGGAGCAACAACCTTCACTTCTTCTTGATCAAACACAATGTGATTAAGCCGAATGATATTCCCATTCTTCTTTAACTGATTGATTAGGGAGGAAATTTCGATTTCCAACGGTTCGTAGCCATATACAGAAAAACGAACTTTTCCCTTTGTCATTCCTTTGGGAATTTGTAGAGAAAATTTCCCCATACCATTTGAAACAGTACCAATTCGTTCTCCAATAATCCCAATACTTACATAAGGTATTAACTCACTTGATCCTGTTTCTTGCACTTCTCCTACTAGAGTAGTCTGTGCGAAAGAATTACTAAAAATTAAACATAGAAATAGCGCCAATCTGTACATAGTAAATGCTGTTTTAGTTTATCACGATTTTCTGTAAGACCTTTTATTGTTTGAAAAGTTACAGAAGTTTTAAAAGACCTAAACTAAATGAGTAATCAACGTTGTATATTTTCTAAATTTGTGTGGATTGATTCTTCACGATCATTTTTATCACCATACAATTAGCAATAAATGAGTTATCTCGACGAATTAAATGAAAGTCAAGCTGTCGCTGTAAAGAACATTACAGGCCCCACAATGGTAATTGCCGGTGCAGGCTCAGGAAAAACGCGGGTACTGACCTTTCGAATTGCACATATGGTTCGTGAAGGAATTGACCCGTTCAACATTATGGCGCTGACCTTTACCAATAAGGCAGCACGTGAAATGACTGAAAGAATTGCAGAAATTGTTGGGCTCGGTGAAGCAAGAAACATAACAATGGGAACTTTTCACTCTGTATTCTCTCGTATTTTGAGGCACAATGCAGATCGAATTGGTTTTCCAAGCAACTTTACCATTTACGATACACAAGACTCCAAAAGTTTGCTAAAAGATATCATCAAAGGCTTTAACTTAGATGACAAAGCATACAAACCAAGCAGTGTGTTCGGAAGGATTTCTTCTGCAAAAAACAACTTAATTTCCCCTGAGGCTTATGCTACCAATCCTGATATTCAGATGGAGGATAAGTTATCGAAAAGGCCAGAAATTGGTAGAATCTATCAGACATACGCAAATCGTTGTAAAAATGCTGGGGCGATGGACTTTGATGATCTCCTCTATCAGACAAATGTTCTGCTTCGGGATTTTCCAGATGTATTGAATTACTATCAGCAGAAGTTCAAATACATTTTGGTGGATGAGTATCAAGATACGAACTATGCCCAATATCTTATTGTAAAGAAACTTGCCGCCGTTTACGAGAACATCTGTGTTGTTGGAGATGATGCTCAGAGTATTTATTCTTTCAGAGGGGCGAATATTCAAAATATCCTCAACTTCAAAAAGGACTATCCTGACTTCAAACTATATAAACTGGAGCAAAATTACCGCAGCACAAAGAACATTGTTGAAGCGGCAAACGGTGTTATTGCTAGGAATAAAGATCAAATCAAGAAAACGGTTTGGACAGATAATGTAGAAGGAGAAAAGTTGCACGTCATTCGTACACTTACGGATAACGAAGAAGGAAAAGTTATTACCAATAAAATTTTTGATAAATGCAGAGCAGACGGACTTTCTTATAATGACTTTGCCATACTCTATCGCACCAATAAGCAATCTCGTTCTTTTGAGGAATCACTGCGGAAATTGAATATTCCGTATAAGATTTACGGAGGACTCTCGTTTTATCAACGTAAGGAAATCAAGGATTTACTTTCATACTTCCGACTGACAGCGAACCACAATGATGAAGAGGCATTGAAGCGTGTGATCAATTATCCTAAGCGAGGAATCGGAAAAACTTCCTTACAAAACGTGATCATTGCGGCGAATCAGTATGGCGTTAGTCCTTGGGAAGTGATTTCGAACTTTGCACAGTACCCAGTTGCTATCAATTCAGGCGCACGAAACAAGATGATCGATTTCGTAACCATGATTAAAAGCTTTCGAGCGCAATTGGACAAATTGGACGGTTATACACTTGCCAAAGAGATCGCAAAAACATCAGGAATTTTAAAAGAACTGCACACTGATAAAGACAAAGGTCCAGAAGAAGTTGAGCGCTACCAAAATATTGAAGAATTACTCTCAGGTATAAAAGCTTTCGTAGAGGGGCAACCAGAAGGATCGTCAAAAGCGCTTTCTGAGTTTATGTTGGATGTTGCACTTTTAACAGACGCAGATGAAGACAAAGGAGAGGACAGAAACCATGTCACATTGATGACCATTCACTCTAGTAAAGGACTTGAATTCCCTCATGTATATTTAGTTGGGTTGGAAGAAAACCTTTTCCCCTCGCAAATGGCCTTGGGTACGCGCTCTGAATTAGAAGAAGAACGACGATTGTTCTACGTTGCCGTCACACGTGCTAAAGATACATGCACGCTATCCTATGCGACCTCACGCTTTTTATGGGGAAACCTGATTACTTCCGAACCAAGTCGTTTTCTTGATGAAATTGAGCCTTCATTCCTGCATCACGAAACGCCGAAACGAGGAGGTGGTAAATCATTATCTGGAAGAGCTGGCGGATTCGACAGACCGCATTCTGGGGGATTAAACAAATCGTTTACTTCAAGTTCACTCAAGCCTTTAAATAAGGTAAGTTCAGAATCTTCAATAAAGGGATCAAGTGACATGAATCTGAAAGTTGGTTACAATGTTGAACATGATCGCTTCGGAAAAGGGAAAGTCATTAAATTATTGGGCGAAGGCCCCGATAAAAAGGCTGTCATTATGTTCCCAAGACACGGAACTAAAACGGTTTTGGTGCGATTTGCAAAACTAAAAGTGCTTGAGGACTAAGCGTCACCGAACTTTTACACCTCTTTTTTCGTTATATTAGGAACAGACTAAACCCATCATCTATTATGAAAAAGATAGTAGCTATATTATTGGTTCTTATCGCTTCAAACGCGTTTGGCCAACTTTCTGAAGTTCGGTTCCGTGAACAAACGTTTGAGAATGGAATGACCTATCCTCAAGTGATTATTCCTGCAAGTAAGAAATGTGAAGACTCAATCAACGCAAATATTCGTCATCGGATAGCCGATTTAGAAGCAAGTGATTTTTGCATTGGGCAATACGGTTATGTTCAAAAGAGCACACACCTTCAAATTCACATATTCTGTAATTGCATCGATTTTGAAGAAAGTCAAAATAGATTCTTTTTGTACAATATCGAGGAAGGAACTGCTGTCCCCTATTCAGACCTAATCAATCCAAAGAAAACGGAGGACGCAGGTAAAATGATCGCTCATAAAGTAAAAACGTATCTAAGCTCTAAATCTGTTGATCTATCGGACGGATTAAATGAGAAGATTGAAAATGCTAATCTAGATGCCTTTAAAGTCGAAATGACCAAAGATGGTGTTAAATTATCGATGCCTGAATTAGCAGGATGGGGAGAAACGCCACTTGAAATTTCATGGATAGAACTTAAGCCCTTCCTTAAGTATCACTTCATCTAATTAGAACGGATAACCTATTCCGAAGTGGAACTGAGGAACAAACGGTAAAGGCAAGTACTTGTCATAATCTGCTCCAAAAGCTTCTTCTCCAACAGCATAATAATTGTCTTTATCGTCGGTAATGAACCTTGAGCCTATTGGAAGTGCAGGGTTGTAAATAGGAACTCCCATATCGACACGGACAATAAAGTATTCTAAATCCAAACGGACACCAACACCTGCCGCTACGGCTATTTCGCGATACCAATCTGATGAAATCTGGCCTCCTATTCTATTTACATCCTCAAATATGGTCCACACATTTCCAGCATCAACAAAGAGTGCGCCTTTAAAAAGACTGTTGAATTCAAATCTAAATTCAGTAGACGCTCCGAGCCTCAAATCACCAATTTGCGTTGCTGTACGATCTAAATCCAAATAATACTTGTAGGAACCAGGACCTAATGATCTCGCTCTCCATCCCCTGTTATCATTTGCTCCACCTGCAAAGAAACTATAATCATATGGCATAGAGTTCTTCGTGTTTCCATACGGTAATCCAGCTCCAAATTCAAATCTAAAGTTCAAACTTCGTTCTTTCCCTAGAGGTTTGGAGAAGATCAATTCATTGTCGAGACGCAAAAATTGTGAATATCCAATCCCTAAAATTCCGTATTGCCCACTGCCGTCGTCCAGTGTATCTTGGTATTTCTTAAATAATGAAAAGATGTTTCCTGCAGGATCGAAGGAAGAAAGGAAATACAATTGTGAGTTCCCGTCTCTATTCTCTTTTTCTTTGATGTTGTATTCGAAGGTAAACTTCCAATCTTGCCAAATGAATTGATTACTGTAAACGCTCGACAGAAATAAATCATTTAGTTCATCCAATTTCGCAGCGAATTCATCCGTTTTGTCAATGTTTACAAACTTGACAACCGAAGCGCCTGGAAATCCACTCTGAAAGATCATTGTCTTTTTTGAGAAAAAACGCCATAGGTAATTCATTTGAAAAGTTCCACGGGTGAAATCATCTCTTTTCTGAAAGTTATATGCCGTTGAAATTATTGTTTTTGGCCTCAGTTTTTTCGACACTCCAGATAGACGGATTGGAAATAAACCAGGTAATTCCAAACTTGTACTCGGTCCGATTTCAAAGGTATTAAAGCTCCTCGCCGCCGTCTTAATCTTTTCACCGTCTATGGTTTCATCAAAGACTGGGGGCTGAGACTCAAACCCACCAGATATTGACATGGTAAGCTTCTCAGCACCACGGAACAAATTTCGATTCACGTAATTAAGAGTAGCTGCCACACCAAGAAATCCATT
>CAJQJL010000091.1 GCA_905478665.1 uncultured Flavobacteriales bacterium | reverse complement strand
TATTACGTCACCTCGATTAATCATTACATTAAGGCACTGAGCGTCGCTGAAAAGGATCAAGACGAGGGAAGAATTTCATCCTGCTACAGTAATATCGGAAGTGTTTATCAATTGCAAGAGAACTATCCCCGTGCATTGGAGTATTTTCAAAAAAGTTTGAAGCTGGAAGAAAAACTAGACCAACCTCTTCAAAAATCAATTCGCCTTTACAACATTGGGGAAGTCTACAAGGAACTCGACAGTTTGCGAATTGCACTAAGCTATTTTAACAATTCCCTTTTGATCGAACAAGAACACAACAACAAAGAAGGAATTGTCTACGCTTTACTCGGCATTGCAGACGTTTATTTAAATATCGAACGCTATACGGATGCAAGCATCGCTTTGGACGACGCACGAGAGTTAATTACAGCCAGCGACGTAGAAGAAGCCATCCTTTTTCATCACTTGAGGGGTAAGTTATTTGCACGAAAAGGCTTAATCGACCAGGCATATGAAGAGTTTAAACGGGCCGAAGAAATTTCAAACACTAACAAATTCAGGGTCCACTTGCTGGACATCTATACCGAAGAAATTGACATTCTTAACACACAACAAAAGTGGCAGGCCTCTGTAGAACGTTACCAGACGTATATTGAACTAAAAAATGAACTGAACAATATCAAGGTTAAAAACCAGCTGGAAGATCTTACCTTTCAACATGCACTAAACAGCAAGGAACTAGAGATTCAATTGATAAAAGAAGAGCGCGATCTAGCGAAGAAGAATGAACAATCGGAAAAAACCATTGCGCACTACGAACAAAAAATTGTTTGGTTTCTGATCTCCTCTTTGCTAGTCGTCCTCGCACTTATCGTCTACGGAATAAAACGAATTACAAAACAAGCTTGAAGACAAGTCAGAAACATAACGCACTCATCTCTCTTGCTTTTGCGGCATACAGCGCCTTGACCTTGGCGATATTCAACCCCTTCGTATTCTTAAACGCTCCTCGTATTCTGATCTGTATTCTCCTTGTCTGTTTCGGAAGCTTTGTTGCCACGTTTGCAACATTGATCCTCACACAGAAATGGAAGAATCAAGCGTGGAAAAAAGTGCTTTTCATTTTAAGTTTTTTAATCGGCGCTGCATTTGCCTCGTTAACACCTTGGGTTATTTATAGACCCGAAGCAGGCTCTTTTCTTCTTTACCTGAGCTCTTTTGTAATTGTCGCTCTGCTGCCCATGTCGATAGCCACACTCTGGTTGATCTTTGATGAACTAAAAAACAGAATCAGTATTTCTAGTGAGACAAAAGAAGAGGTTCAACTGATCAAACTCATAAGTGACAAAGGAAAAATTCTTGCAGAACTCGATCCGAAAAAAGTTATCTGCTTTGAAGCGAACGATAACTATGTCATTGTCTATTTTCTAAACGACAACAATGACCTTGTGAAGTTAATGGAGCGCATCTCACTTAAGCGGATCAACTCCATTGCTGACGAGCTAAACATTTCATTCAAGCGCGTACATAAATCCTATTTGATCAATCCTGAATTCGTTCAAAAAGTCGCTGGAAAAGCACAAGCGCATCGAATTCACATGGAACACATTGAAGAGCCTGTTCCTGTTTCAAGAAACTTCGATATTCGCGAAATTCAAGAATAACCATTGACGTCAAATTCACAACCATTCGCCCCTAAAACATCGCTTTCACTGCATTAAGTAGCAGTTAGCCAATTATATTTTTATTAACGCAGGCAAGCGCGTACTATTGAAGTGTGGAATTCATTTGATCGTTAAAACGATGCACTCAATTGCCAACCACAAACCATTATTGAACCTATTATGAAAACAACTATTTCTCTTCTTAAAAACAGATCGCTACTCCTAGTCATCTGCTTTGCGATGATCACTTCACTGGCTTCAGGCAGTAACTACTTTGTAAATGACGGATCTACATCTGGCGATCTCTTTTGCTCAGCTGTTGGTAACGCTGGAAATTCTGGTACCACTAGTGGTTCACCAAAAGTAACGTTAACAGATGTTTGGAATACATACGGTCCATCTGGCACAAATATCCTTGTCGCAGGAGACACTGTTTTTGTTGACGCAGGAACCTATTTTCAAACAGATCGAGACCTCTATTTCACAGTAGCAATTGTGATCTCTGGCGCAGGAATGGAGCGTACAACTTTTGACAACGGTCAAGATGGAATTACAGGCAACTACTTCGCAAGACTCGGCGCAAGCGCACACCTTGAGAATTTCAAAATCATGCAATACGGCATCCAGAGCACGTACGCTCATGCAATTGAGGTTGAGGCTGGAGTAACAGGAGTG
The DNA here is from genome assembly GCA_905478665.1 of uncultured Flavobacteriales bacterium. Classification (GTDB taxonomy): domain Bacteria; phylum Bacteroidota; class Bacteroidia; order Flavobacteriales_D; family Crocinitomicaceae; genus UBA4466. The sequence goes on along the minus strand of CAJQJL010000091.1, from coordinate 20,906 downwards.
GAGGTCAAATACATTCACATTGACGACTGCGGAAGAGATTCTGGAGAATACCCAATAGAAGTACGATCAGGAGCAGGTGTTCTCTTTCAAGGAGGAGGTTTAAGCTGTAACGCTTGGCTTCAGTCTGGTGGAATGCATATCGTTGGCGCAACGACAAATGTTCAAATCATCGATTACGTATTCTACAAAAACAGCCGTGGTTTTGATGACGGAGCAGCGCTAAGAATGGAAAATGGAACTGTTTCAATTAAAAACAGCTTATTCGAAGCAAACCGTTGCAACAATGGAGGAGTGAGCATAGTCTACCAAGACATGGGGACGCTAAATATCTACGACAGCAAATTCATCGACAATGAATACCTGTATTCTTTCAATGAATATGGAGGGACTATCCTCGTCAATGAAGGAACATTTTACATGACAAGATCTGAAATTACAGGAGTAAAACGTGTAGGTGGATCATTCGCATATGGCGCTGGTATTTGCTTGGACGGCACATCCTCACTGAATACTATAAATGCTCAAATTGACTCCTGCTATTTTGCTACAAACACAGGAAGTAGAGGTAATGATTTGCACGCACAAAGAAGCAACACTACTGTGAACGTTTTCCAAACAACCTTTGGGTCAACATCTGCTCAAGTTGGAACACGAAATAGCTCTGTTGTCAACCTAACGAACTGTGGAAACCCTAGCTTATACGCTGGAGGCGGAACTGTAAACAAATTAAACATACTCACACCTACTTATACCCCATCTCCAGTTGTGGCAGATTACAGCGGTAATTGTGGTGCGGTGACGATTCTCCCAGTCGAGTTAATCGGGTTTAATGGAGAATGTGCAGACGGAAGTACACACCTGAATTGGTCAACGGCTACTGAGTCAAACAACGATTATTTCTTCATGGAAAGATCCTCTGACGGCTTCAATTTTGAAAATATCATTTCCATCGACGGCGCTATGAATTCACAATCAGTCCAGAATTATCAATTTGTAGACCGCTATCCAGAAAATGGAACAAATTACTACCGTCTTTCTCAAGTTGACCTGGATGGAACAATCGCTCAGTTAAAAACGATTGCTGTCTCCTCCAACTGCATCAACGAAGACAATACAGGCTCCATGCACTTCAACCCAAGCACCTCGGAATTCCTAATCAACTATCGTGTTGAAGAACAAAAAAATGTTGAATTCGTTCTAAGAAACAGCATGGCTCAAGAGGTTTATCGCGTGCAGTTAGTCCTAGAACCTTCAACATCGCAAACCAATGTTTCATTGACAAAAACCCTTTCATCAGGGCTCTATCACGGATCAGTTGAAGGTGAAGGAGTTTCTTTCGGTTCAAAGCTTCTAATTGCCTTTTAAGAGTTCGAAGCAAGGTATGCCCTGTTATTAATTCAATTCGTACTTTTAGGGTATGACTAGAAGAACTATCAACGCAGTTGTTGTACTCGGAATCATTTCCGTGATCTGTATTCTATTCATTCAGATGATGTCTATCAATAAGACGGCGGCTCTGCAAGAGAACAACATCCTTATTCAACAAAAACAAGACAGTCTCAACCTTGTTTACTTCACGGATCGAACCCGTATTGCACTGAGAAATGTACTTCATCAGATTCGCACAGACAATTCAGACAGCTCTGATGTATTTGAGGCGGTGAAGCAAATTGATCCGAACTATTTTAAGGTTGACTTCAATGATGATCTCGAGCCTTTTCAGCTGGAAATCTGGCTAAAGCGTGAATTATATGATCAGAACTTACATCACAATTTTCAATATGCGATTTACGATTGCTTTGACAGCGTAACTACTTACAGCGCGTTAATTCGCTATTCTGGTTCAGAATTTATTGCAGATAGTTCCGCTGAACTTCAACCTCCACATTTTGATTTCGAAAATATCGATCACTACTTCACAGTTTACTTCCCAGATATCAGCAATGAATCCGTACCCATAGAAATGAGTGAGGGCTATTCACCCTACATGTATTTGCTAATCATCGTCATACTCATGCTGATGTTCTTTGGCTACTCAATGATTGTCATTTTCAGGCAAAAACGATTGTCAGAAATAAAAACTGACTTCATCAACAACATGACCCACGAATTGAAAACTCCAATTTCCACAATAGGACTTTCTTCGGAAATGATCATTCGCGCCGATGCGGAAAAAGACGCTGAAAAAATTCAAAAATATGCGAGTTTAATTTTCAAGGAAAACAAGCGTTTGGAAAATCAGGTAGAAAGGGTGCTCAGTGTCGCAAAACTGGACAAACGAGAAATTACCTTGAAAAAAGAACCCCTCAATATTCATGAACTTCTGAATGAAGTGAAAGACAATTTTGAATTCAACCAAAACGAAGCTGGCGGAAAAATAAACCTCAATCTAAACGCGGAGAAGTGTACAATTAATGTTGATCCAGTGCATATTTCCAATGTAGTTTACAACCTAATTGATAACGCAATAAAATACTGCAAGACAAGTCCAGAAATCACACTATCGACAAGTAACGACAGAAAGAGATTTGTACTAGAAGTCGAAGACAATGGAATTGGAATAAAGCGTGAGGATTTGAAAATGATTTTTGACAAATTCTACCGTGTTCCTACTGGGAACCTACACGACGTCAAAGGATTTGGACTAGGGTTGTACTACGTCAAACTGATAATTGCAGAACATCACGGCACCGTAAACGCTAAAAGTACAGTCGGTAAAGGCACAACCTTTACTATTCAGCTACCTATTGAAGGTTAACCTTTGTATTTTTTAAGCTCTGCAACGGGTTGAGGATACATACCATCTCGCGAAAGTTTCTTCCCTCTTTTATAGACCATGATTCGCTCCGATGCTAATTGACCGTCAATTTTCACATCCAACAAATAATACGTCTTGGCCATAAACATTACCTTATAGGTGCCATGTAGCGCGTTATTACCAATGGCTATGGTCATATCCTCTTTTGTGATTTCAATGTAAATCGCACTTGAACTAACGTCAACGACATCGTCACCCGTATCCATTTTATAGCTGGGAATTGTTCCCTTATATGAACCGAAGAATTTCTTTTTTAATGAAATTGCTTTTTGCGCAGAAGCCATTACAGGCAAACACAACAGCACGATGATCAGCAACTTTCTCATGAAACGAAGATACAATTTTAAATCTGAATTCAGAATGAGCTTGCAGAATCGAAAGAGATTTCAAATTTTATCAACCAATCACATCACTTACCAACATTTCACACGATTATCGCGTCAAAAAAGCTAAATTCGAGTTTTGCAAAAAGGATTCATTTGACATGAAACAATACCAGGATTTACTTCAACATATTGTAGATAACGGAACTGTAAAAGAGGACCGAACAGGCACAGGTACCAAGTCAGTTTTTGGCTATCAGATGCGCTTTAACCTATCGGAAGGGTTCCCTTGCGTGACTACGAAAAAGCTTCATCTACGTTCTATCATTATTGAACTATTGTGGTTCCTCAATGGAGATACCAATATTAAATACCTAAAGGACAACAACGTTCGAATTTGGGATGAATGGGCTGATGAAAACGGAGATCTTGGTCCTGTTTACGGACATCAATGGAGGTCTTGGCCCGATGGTAAAGGTGGAACAATTGACCAAATCACGAAGTTAGTTCACAACATCAAAAACAATCCAGATTCAAGAAGATTATTGGTCTCTGCGTGGAATGTAGCTGATGTAGACAACATGGCTTTACCACCTTGTCATACAATGTTTCAATTTTACGTTGCTGATGGTAAATTAAGTTGTCAGTTGTATCAGCGAAGTGCAGACACATTTCTTGGAGTTCCTTTCAATATTGCTTCGTACGCACTCTTAACAATGATGCTCGCGCAAGTGTGTGATCTGGAAGTTGGAGATTTCGTTCATACCTTTGGAGATGTGCACATCTACAGTAACCATATGGAGCAAGTTGAGTTACAATTATCAAGAGACCCGCGTCCGCTTCCAATTATGAAGATTAATCCAGAAGTTAAAGATATATTCTCATTTATATATGAAGATTTTGAACTTACAAACTATGACCCGCATCCGCACATCAAAGGTGCAGTGGCTGTGTAGTGTCTTAGCATTCCTTCTTTTATCCCCCGCATTTTCCCAAAAAGAAAATGAATTGTCATTTATTTTCGTTGGCGACGTCATGCAGCACGACGGTCAAATTGAAGCAGCCTACAATAAAACGACAGGAACATATGATTACGACGATGGATTCAAATTCGTTAAACCAATTTTACAACAATACGACATCCGCGTCGCCAATCTTGAAGTGACACTTGCTGGAAAACCATTCAAAGGCTACCCACAATTCTCTGCTCCTGATGCACTTGCAGAAACATTAATAACATCAGGCTTCAATGTTATTCTGACAGCCAACAATCATTCATGCGACCGTGGATCGAAGGGTGTCGTCCGTACCTTAGACCAACTGGATAAATTAGGCGTACCTCACACAGGGACATTCCGAAGTCAAGAAGAACGCGACAAAACGTACCCCTTAATTCTGGAGGAAAAAGGGATGAAAATCGCCATGCTGAACTATACGTACGGTACCAACGGACTTGAGGTGCAAAAGCCACTGATCATCAATTATATCGACAGTGTGGTCATCAAGAAAGACATCGCAAAAGCAAAGGAATTGGGCGCTGACTACATTATTTGCAACATGCACTGGGGAACAGAATACAAGTTTCTCCCCAACAAATACCAAAAAACGTACGAAGCCGTGTGCTACCGTTCTGGTGCTGACATGGTAATTGGTGGACATCCACACGTTGTTCAGCCAGTAATTAAAAAACAAATTAAGGGTGAAGACAAACTCACGGTATGGTCATTGGGCAACTTTGTCTCGAACATGCAAACGCGACCTACACGTGGTGGCCTGATGGTTGGAGCGACAGTTAAAAAAGAAGGAAACGCCATTAAACTTAAAGAGGTAGAGCATCACCTCGTATACGTTTTGAAGAAAAATGAAGGTGTGGTTACCCAATACTACATTCTCCCTGAATTCGATTACAACAAATACCGTCCAGGCTTCTTTGACCCCACTGATCTCACGCGAATGAATCAGTTTTTCTCAGACAGTCGAAAGCTTTTTGAAGAGCATAATGTCGGCAACAAAGAACAATTGGTTGCAGAGAACTCACCTACAGGTATGCTCTATCAGAAGTACTTAACAGGATACTATTCGGTACAGATTGACAATCCAGATCTTTCTGTTCTCTTTGACAAGAGTATTGGGCAATACATGCACTTAACCGTAGATAAAAGCGGAAAGCAATGTCTATTGTCAGGGGTTTGTGAGTCAGTAGAAAAGGCAGAAGGAATAAAGCATTTCGTGGAAGATCTTAAGCTTTCTGAGAATGTCAATATCGTCCATGTAACACCAGAAAGCATTAAAGTAGTATCTCCATGAATGTAGCACTTATCGTAGCAATGGACAGAGATCGAGGGATCGGAAGAGACAATGATCTCATGTGGCACCTTCCTGTTGATATGCAGTTTTTTAAAGACACTACAAAAAATCAGGTTGTGGTGATGGGAAGAAAAAATTACGATTCTATTCCCGCCAAATACCGCCCACTTCCTGGAAGAGAGAATGTAATCCTAACGCGCAATGAATCATTTAAGGCTGATGGATGTGCTGTCTTTAACACCTTGGAAGATTGTCTCAATGCCTACAAAGATGAAACTGAGCGAACCGTTTTCATTATTGGTGGAGGAGAAATATACCGCCTGGCATTAGAAGCGAATGTTGTTGACGTTATGTATATCACACACATCAACCATAGCTATGGAGCTGACACTTTTTTTCCAGCCTTCGATCTTACCGAATGGAAAATTGAAACGATCGGTGAGCAAAAAGTCGATGAGCGACACGATGCCAGCTTCACAATGATGAAATACACAAAAAAATGACACTGAAGGAATTGTGAATTCAACATTCATAATTCATAATTCACTATTCAACAATGAAAGTCTGTATTGCCGAAAAACCTAGTGTAGCTAAAGATATCGCCGAAGTACTCGGTGCTAGTCAGCGCAACGATGGGTATTATGAAGGCAATGGGTATCAAGTGACATGGACATTTGGACATTTGTGTACACTCAAAGAACCACACGACTATAAAGAACACTGGAAGTATTGGAAACTGGAGGATTTACCAATCGTCCCAGCAAATTTTGGAATTAAACTCATCCAAAACCAAGGTGTCGAAAAACAGTTCAATACGATTGCCAGACTTGTACAAAATTGTGATGAAGTCATCAACTGCGGGGATGCTGGGCAGGAAGGTGAACTCATCCAACGATGGGTATTATTGAAGGCAAAATGCAAAGTTCCCATCAAACGTTTATGGATCTCTTCGCTGACAGAAGAAGCGATCAAAGAGGGATTCCAAAACATTCATGAATCTGAAAAATACGACAACCTCTATGCTGCAGGAAGCGCTAGAGCAATTGGAGATTGGATGCTGGGAATCAATGGGACACGATTGTTTACTAAAAAATTCGGGCAGGGCAAATCGACACTTTCCATTGGAAGAGTGCAGACACCAACTTTGGCAATGATCGTCCAGCGACAAAAAGAAATTGATGCCTTTGTTGCATATGACTATTGGGAATTAAAAACCAAGTACAAAGAGCAAGAATTCAACTGCCAAATTGATCGCCTCAGCACCGAAGACAAAGCCAACAAAGGTCTTGAATACTTAAAAGACAAAGAATTTGAGATCACTAGCTTTGAACAAAAGGAAGGAAAAGAGGGGAATCCACGTCTTTATGACCTTACATCACTGCAGGTAGATGCCAATAAGAAATTTGGCTTGTCGGCGGATGATACATTAAAACTTATTCAGGGTCTTTACGAGAAGAAGTTAGTAACCTATCCAAGGGTAGACACGACGTATCTTTCTGAAGATTTACATCCAAAGATTCCGAATATTTTAAGAGGACTTCAATACTATTCGCGATTCACGGAGATCTTGTTGAAAGATCCTATTCCGAAATTGAAGACCGTATTCGACGATAAAAAAGTAACCGATCACCACGCGATCATTCCAACTGGAGTGGTTCCATCTGGAATTACGCACGCAGAACAAAATATTTATGACCTCATTACACGTCGTTTCATCGCGGTCTTCTATCCACCGTGTATTGTGTCGAACACAACTGTACTGGGTAAAGTAGGTGATCTGGAATTTAAAGCAACAGGTAAACAAATTCTTAAGGAGGGATGGCGAGAAGTATATATTGCTGACAATGCCAAAAAGGAATCAAAAGCAAAGGACGAAGAATCGATCATGCCGCACTTTGATGAAGGAGAAAAAGGGCCGCACGAACCTTACATCCACAAAGGAAAAACATCTCCTCCCAAGTTTTACACGGAAGCTACCCTACTTAGAGCAATGGAATCTGCTGGAAAGCAAGTTGAAGACGAGGAGATGCGGGAACTTATGAAAGACAATGGTATCGGTCGACCTTCAACACGCGCGAATATCATTGAAACTCTTTTTCGAAGAAAATACATCGCCAAGAAGAAAAAGAACATTGTAGCTACCTCAACAGGGATAGCACTGATTGATACTATCCAAAATGAACTCCTTAAAAGCGCTGAACTTACAGGCGACTGGGAACGTAAAATTCGTCTAATTGAAAAAGGAGAATACAATCTTGACGTGTTCAAACAAGAACTCTATAAAATGGTTCGTACGCTTACTGACGAAGTCATCTTTAACACACAGCGTCCTGTACAGTTTTTTCAAGAGCCAAAAAAAGAAGCTCCACAAAAGAGAACAAAAAAGACCATCGTATTTGAAGACATTACCTGTCCAAAATGCACCTCAGCGAAATTGATGAAAGGAAAAACGGCGGTGGGCTGTACAAACTTCAAAGCGTGTGGTTTTAAAATTCCATTTTTCCTGATGGGAAAGAAGTTAACAGACGCACAACTCAGAGATTTGGTAGAAAAGAAGAAAACTGGAAATATTAAAGGACTAGTAAATCCATCCAACCAAGATAAAATACAAGGAAAATTTACCCTTGATGAAGCCTTTAATGTTCAATTTGAATTGAAGCCTTAGTTATGATATCGTTCCAAAAATTGAAGCTTTGAAACGACTCATCCTCCCTTTTGCGATTCTAACTCTAGCCAATTGTACCAGCCCTACCCCAGCAGAACAGGAACAGTTTGATGAGAGTCGCATTGAGTTACCATTATGGGATGAGAATATAGCCTTGATGGTACATATCGCTGACAAAAATGATCCCGTTCTTTTTCTAAATGTGCACGAAGACGAAACCACCAGTATATCTGCATTGAGGAATTACTCAAAAGACCATGACCTCAATTACCTTTTCCTAACACACAATGGAGAACGGAGAATTAGCTATACTATTGATGACGAACAATATTCCATTGATCCCAACCGTATGTTTACCAATCAGGGAAGGAAAAAAACACTTGAAGACGGCGAAAATTATTCGTTGACTGCTGATTTAGCACTTAAGGGTTTTGCTAACCGATTTCTCAAGGAGACTAAAGCTGCCAAAGTAATCGTTGCTATGCACAACAACACGAATGACAATTACTCAATTCAAAGCTATCTTCCCGAAGGTGATGAAGCTCAGAACACAGATAAATTATACATTAATCCTGAAATGGATCCTGATGACTTCATATATACCACGGATGCAGAAATTTATGTTGCTTTAATGGAGAAAAACATCAATGTGATTCTTCAAGACAACAAAAATTTTGTCGATGATGGCTCGTTGAGTGTCTATTGTGGGATCAACAACATTCGCTACATCAACTTAGAAACTGAGCATGGACACTTGAAACAACAACTCAAATTCATGGCTTTAATTGGCTCAATACTTGAAGAATAAGAAGAAATCTGTACCTTGTAAAACCAAATTCACACCTATGAAAAAGACATTCTTTTTTACCCTTTTGTTCGTGGCATTTTCAATCGTGCCTTATTCAACAGCTCAAAAATCAGCTGTAACAACAGCGGTGGTAAAGTTCGAAACTGGTGATTTCGACCAAGCTCTAGAAAAACTCAACACTGCGCTCGAAAATTCTTCCCAGCTAGACGATAAAACGAAAGCCAAAGCTTGGTTATACAAGGGAAAAACCTTGATTAGCCTTTTATCAGAAGCCGCACATAAACAAGACATAGATAAGCTCACAAAGTACGAAATGGCATACTATGATGCTTACTTGTGTTTTGAGAAAAGTACAAAGTTTGATTCTGGAGGACGATTGACAAGTCAGATAAAAAATGAGGTTGGTCGCGCCTACAATGGAATACTCCAACTTGCACTAGGATATCTCAATGGCAAGGACTACAAAAATGCATTGATCTATACGGATGCAGCAGTTTCTGCAAATAACAACTACATCAATAAAGATGCGTACATCGCTTATGACCTCAGAGCGCAAACCCATTTAGCACTAGGAGATTCATCACAGGCATTGCTTGATTTCAACGATTGCATAGCACGGTACAACAAGAGTAAACCTGAGAAACCAGACTTGCTAATTGCCTATGCATATTACAGATTAGCGCTGTTGTATCGCTATCAAAAAAGTGACCTCGACGCTGCACTTGGCTCGTTGCAGGAAGGAGCGAATTTGCTCGACACCGAGTTTGATCGCGTCAAGGCTTTGAAAACACAATACAGTCCTGAAAATTTCAATTATGCACAACAACAGTATATGAGTGCGAAGCAGGATTTACAGTCCTTTGAATTGGATATTTATTTAAACTTTCCCGACAAATACGTCGAAGCAATTGAGCGGTTCCGAAAAGCAGTAGCCAACGAACCAAAGAATGTATTGGTCCGAGTCGCATACGCCTCACTGCTTGAAAAGAGTGATCCTAATGCAGCACTGGTTGAGTACAACAAAGCGCTTGAATTAGATCCAAACAACATGACAGCAACGTTTAACGCAGGGGCGGTATACGTTAATAAAGCCACAGCAATGTATCAAGAAGCGAACATGATGGACGACTTTCAGGCAGCGGGAGAACTCATGAAAACAGCAAATGCAAAATATGCAAAAGCATTACCATACCTGAAGAAAGCACATGAATTGGAACCTATGAATAAACTTGTCATTCAAACCTTGAAGCAAATCACTCTTCAGCTCGAAATGAACGAGGAGTACCAGCACTACAAAAAACTTGAATCGGAGTTGTAGTCGTTTAACTACAGGTATTCCAATAGGATACATAGGCATAAACTGAACTCATCGTTGAAAACTTTGAATAACTCGCGCACCTCCACCATCCGCGAATTCAGATTTCATCAGTATATTTCCCGCCATATTAATTAACTAAAACTATTACAAATGAAAAAAGTACTATTCGGTTCCCTATTTATGGCGGGACTACTATTCACAGGATGTTCAGGAGAAGTAAATGTTGAAGGAGGAGAAGAAGGTGGCGAAGAAGAAGTTGCTGCTCTTAGCTGTGCAGATTTAAATGATCAAGTGGATGACCTTATCGGACAAGAGGTAACCATTAAAGCTATTAGCTGGGGAAACAGTGCTACTATGGACGGTGATGTTAAAATGAACCTTGGTGATGAGAAGTTAGAAGGAATGCAACAGGCAAGCGTAGTTGTAAATTTCTCTGCAGACAATGCAAGCGCAGCTGAAGGTATTGAAAAAGATGCTGAAGTAACTATCAAAGCAACTGTTGGAGAAGCTGAATACGGTGCGGTTCAATTAAGCAACCCAGAAATCATTAAGTAAATCTTACCGATTTAGTTAAAAGGTCATCGTCAGATGGCCTTTTTTATGCCTACAACTTTTGGCTGACAGAATAGTTGATATTCAGGAATGAAAAAGCCCCATCTCGAAATTCGAAATGGGGCTTTCAATTTATTTAGAAGTAGCTTATTCAACTACAATCTTACGTACTGTTGTGTTCTCACCAACCTTAACTTTCAAGAAGTAAACTCCTGAAGCTTGGTTTGACAATTCCACATTTTCGGTATGACTACCATTGATCATTCCCAATGCAGAACTCCAAACTGTTGTTCCTTGCATACTTGTCAACTCAAAAGAAACTTCTTCAGCTTCCTCAAGATTAAAGTTAATTGTGAACTCACCATTGTTTGGATTTGGATAAACTTCCAAGTCATTGAAGATCGCTAAATCGTCAATCCCAACTGTTGTTGAGTACATCGTTTGCGTGCTAACATCCGTTCCACATGGGCCAGTAACAGTCAACGTTACAACATATGAACCTGTATCACTGTATAAGTGAGTAGGATTCAAATCAGTTGATGTATTACCATCACCGAAATCCCAAAGGTATGTGTTGATTGTTCCAGAAGAATTGTTTGTAAATGCAGCAGTCAAGAATGACTGAATCATTGTGAAATCAGCAACTGCATCTGGAATATTCATAACAACTGTCGTCGGGTTCGCCGTACCACAAGCCGTTGTCACCAAAACACTATACGTTCCCTGCCCAGTAACTGAAACAGTTGGCGTGCTTTCTGTTGTATTCCACAAGTATGAGATTGCATCGTCAGTAGGCTCCCATCCACCGAGAACAAGGGCATCACTAGAACACTTCCAAAGTGTATCATCAGCAAACGAAAGGTTAGCCAATCCAAGGAATTCATCTGCTCCAATATCTGGTGTGTTTAAGTCACGAACTTGACCATCTATATCCAATAATACAAGTGAATCTGGCAAAGCTCCAGCATCAATTGCCATATCTTCACAAGTATGCAAGTCATCAGACGAAACAAACATTGGATCTAACGTGTCAGATGCCATATCAAATGATGTTACCCCTTGCCATAAAGACAATGTTGGTATGTCTCCTCCTGAATAGAAAGGAACACCGTTTGGAACATAGATATTGTTGTTATCTGATGCAACTACACCAGAAAGGTAATACATACCATATCCAGGACCGTCATTACGGAATACATTGTTCAATACGCGGTTTTGGTTTCCACCAGTTGCGTAAATACATCTTGAAGTCGTACCATTTGATTCCATGTTCACACTGTTAAATGTGATCACTTGGTTGTTACATGATGTCATGTAAATACCATAAGATGTACTCGTAGAAAGTGAATCTCCAACATGCACGAAGTTGTTGTAGATATATCCACGATCAAGTACACTTGCATCACAATTCGACATGTAGATACCGTATCCATACTTATTCGTTTCAATGCGGTTGTTATGAACTCGCAACGCACCATCTCCATACACCATATAAATACGGTAGATAGAACCAGTATAGTTTGGACCAGGAGTAATTGTGTTTCCACCGATCTCCATGTTATTCTGATAGTACATGTGCATTCCTCTGTAGTAGAAGTCTGTCATTGTGTTGTTTGTTACAACTGTACCACTTTCTAAATCTGTGGTACCATTACCATAGTAATACATTGCATACGATCCATACATGAAGTCATTGTTATCAAAAACGTTCATTGAATCAATAGAAGATCCACTTGGAGAATACACAAGTGCCATGTTCGTTGATGTTGAAGAAACATTCGCATCACCAGTAATTATATTGTTTGTCCAATGGTTGCTAGTTGCTCCATTTTCCATACGAATTACCGTTCCATAAGTAAGACCAGTGTTCGACATGGTCAAGTTATTGAATGTGTAGTAATCTCCCCCATCCATGTATACTGTCCAGTTGTCTCCGGTAGTTGTACCTGCATAGGTCAAGTTAACAAGAGCAGGATCTGCATTCTGAGATTGGAAAGTAACTGTATTTGTAGCACTCATCCCAATAGCTTCAGTCAATGTTATTTGTTCGTTGTAAGTCCCATCTTCTAATTCAAAGACAACTGGTCCACAAACTCCAAATGTGTTAAGATCAGCGACAGCCGCTGTTACAGTAGGATATATTCCAGTTGCTCCAACTGCGTAGGTACCATTCAATCCTGTACTTACAGTGATTATCTGTGTATCGTTACCTGCACCAGATGCTGGTTCAACAACACCGTTTGGTAAACTTGTCTGAGCAATAAGAACATCACTGTTTGCATATGCAACTGATCCTAAATAAACTACTTCAGATTGTCCTGATGCCAAAGCTCCAGTCCAGTTAACTTGCGTCTGAGGAGCAGCGTTCCACACCCAGTCAATATTAACATTGAACAATGTATCTGTGCCATAGTTCCACAACTCTACTGAAACTGAATCGTTGAATGAACATGTAGGGAAAGATGGATTGATAAAGCTTGCAATACCAGCATCGTTCGGAATAAGGTCATAAATAACAATATCATCTACTGCCATATCACTTCCAAAACTTGATCCTGTAATACCACGAAGTCTAACAATTACAGTACTACCATTCCAAGCTGACAAATCAACAGTTGTTTGTTGCCATAGATCTTGATTATCAGTCCAAGCTGGAATAACATCTGTTACCCATGTTACACCGTTATCAGAACTTACATCAACATGCATAGTTCCCATTGAAGTACCAAACATGTGCCATCCAAATTGGAACTGCATAGCATTCGCTCCTGTCAAATCAATTTGAGGTGAAAGCAAATTAGCAGTCATATTTGGATATCCAGTACCACTACATGAAGTTTCAATGTAAAGATAGTTTCCCGAAGAAGTTCCAGGATTAAGATCTACAGATGGTCCAGTCGAAGAAGATGATGTACCTCCAACGTCAACCAACCAATCCAAGTTGTCTCCTAAATCATTTGTCCATGCATTCGTGCCTCCCACAAGAGGACATACTGCACCGCATCCTGTTCCACAAGTCGAAAAGGACTCAAAATCTTCACTGTACGGAAAGGTGCTAATGGTTTGCGCAATAGACATGTTTGTAGCAAATAACACAAACATACTCAACGCAATTAAGCGTACTATTTTTTTCATAATTATTAATTTGAATAGCTACGTAGCAGCTGTTAATTAGACCGTGAAATTACAACGGAAATTTTAAGTAACAAAACTTACCATGGTGAATGTTTGGTTAAATTTTTCACAAATTCATCTACTATCCGCTTGTAACAACTATTGACCGCCAATACTTCTTGAATAACACTATTGGATAAATTGATTTATATTGAATCCATGAAAACGACTTTCTTTTTATTGACCTTCCTTTTGGGTACATATTCCTATTCTCAAAACACACCTTGCGCCTGTTGCTCAGATGAGTATCATCAGTTCGATTTTTGGATTGGAGAATGGGATGTTTTTGATACAACTGGAAATCAAGTTGGTCAAAATACAATTGAACGACAGCAGGACGGATGTGTTATCCAGGAAAACTGGGCATCAAAGAATACAACAGGAACCAGTTACAACTATTTCAACGCCACTGACAGCACATGGAACCAAGTCTGGATAGATAATCAAGCAGGTTCACTTGTGCTCAAAGGAAAATTCAGCGATGGGGCTATGCGACTTCGCAGCGAATTATTAATAGGAAAAAAGGTAGCCTTCTACAGAAATGAAATCATCTGGACCTTACACGATGACGGCACCGTTTCTCAACAATGGAACATTCTAGACGAAAATGACACAATCTTATCTGTCGCCTTTTTAGGAATCTACCAAAAAAGAGAATAAGCAATCTGATTGCCAATACTATACGGTGTTAAATGTTGAATAAATAGTTTTCGTAAATTCGTAGCGTTAACGGTCGAACAAACGCAATGACAGGTTCAGAGAAAAATGCTATTCATAACTTAAAAGAAGCCGAATTATATAAGCTGATTATAGAAACGGCTAATGAGGGTATCTGGATGATTGACGAGCAAAACACGACCACCTTTGTTAACGAAAAGATGTCTGAAATGTTGGGATATGAACCAGCAGAAATGAAAGGCAGAACCTTGTTCGATTTTATGGATGAAGAAGGTGTAACGCGCGCAATCGAAAATCTGAAAAGAGGAAAAGAGGGGATTTCTGAATATCACGAATTTCGATTCCTATCAAAAAAAGGAGTAGATGTTTGGACCAATTTAAATACTAGTCCGATTGAAGTAGAAGGAGTATACAAGGGGGCACTTGCTATGGCTACCGACATAACTCAGTCCAAAATTCGCGAGGAGAAACTACAAGAAAACTATTACAGTTATTTATCTCTTTTCGAGGATTCACCTGTACCAATTTGGGATGAAAATTTTTCAGAAATAAAGATTTACATCGATGAACTAAAGAAAGAAGGAATCAGTGATTTTCGGACTTTTTTTCAACAAAACCCTGAAGAACTTGTCGAGTGTACTTCACGCTTAATCATCAACAATATCAATCAGGCCGTTGTTGATCTTAATGAAGCTGAAACAAAGGAACAAGTGTTGGAAAATTTTCGTCAACTAATCACTAGTAAGTCTTCAGAATATGCCATTGAACAACTCGTCGCAATCGCCGAAAATCGTACTTCGTGTGAATTTGATGCAGAACTAAAAACCTTGGGCGGTAATATTCGCTATGTTCACTTTAAATGGTCTGTAGTAAAAGGTTACGAGCACAACTATGAAAAAGTCTACCTGAGCACTACAGACATGACTAAACGGATCATTGACGAGAACATCACGCTACAGCATTCGAATAGAGAAAAAGCTGTACTATTGAGAGAGGTCCATCACCGTGTAAAAAACAATTTGCAGATTATCACAAGCTTACTGAATTTGCAATCACATGGAATCGAAGATCAGGAGATGCGGAATGTATTCAACATGAGCTTGAACCGGATCAAGTCTATGGCTACGGTACACGAACTTCTGTATCAGTCGAATGAATTTGCTGGCATCGACTACAGTGAATATTTAAACACACTTGTGTTCTCTCTGATAAAATCTATGAAAGGGAAGGAAAACAACATCACTGTTGATTTAGATGTGAAAGATGTGAAACTAAACATTGGCACTTCAATACCCCTTGGCTTGTTAATTAACGAGATCATTACGAATTCATTGAAACACGGAATTCCAGATGAAAGACCTGGTAAAATCTATATTTCCATCACGCAACACGAGCACCCAAACTATGCACTTAAAATCGGTGACAATGGAAAAGGAATATCACAGGATTTCGACATGGCACAAACAGATACGCTAGGCTTACAATTGGTAACAAGTTTAGTAGATCAACTCATCGGTACACTTGAGCACGATTTCTCCAAGCCTGGAACGCACTACAACATTCAATTTCAGGAACTCGAACAACAAGGCTAATCGTAAAATCGGAAACTGAATCTACTTTTTAACGTATTGGGTTAAAAGCACAATTTTCTGTCCTTCTACCTTCCCTTCTATTTGCTCAGCATTGTCATGAACAAGTGAAATATTACGAACAGCCGTACCTCTCTTCGCTACAAGGCTAGAACCTTTCACATTGAGATCTTTGATGACCACAACAGAATCTCCTTGGTTCAAAACAACACCGTTGCAATCTCTATGAACTATTTTTTCATCCGAGTCGTCTTCTACTCCTTCATTTGCCCAACTTAACACATCCTCCTCTAGATACATCATATCAATAAGGTCACTTGGCCATCCTTCAGATTTGAGACTATGAAGCATTCGGTAAGCAATTACCTTCACGGCTGGAACTTCGCTCCACATGCTGTCATTAAGACACCTCCAATGGTTCGGGTCAACATCAGATGTTCCGTCCAATTGATCCTTGCATGTATTACAAATATGGGCTACTTCATCTGCTAAAGCACCCGTTTTTGGAGAAACTATGAATAGATTCAGCTCCTCAGAAGCTGTACAAAGTTCACATTGACCTTGACTTCTCTCCTTTACTTCTTTTTCTATACTCATAGCTCTTGTGGATTTGAGTCCAATATTAATGTTTATTTGCGAAATAAAGAATTGCTTAGGATTTTCATTGTACGCTCATTCAGCTTTTCATAACTTTGCAGTACATAATTAATGATCTACTACTATGAAAAAAATTTACCTTTTAATGGCTTTGTCCACAGCTTTAATCTCTTTTCAACAGAATGCGCATGCCCAATGTGCGTATGAAATCACGGCTGTTGATTCATCATTTTGCCCAGGCGACTCGACTACCCTTAATGTTATGGGCAGTGACAACACCTTAACAACAACCCTTGCTGCAGGAAACAATCACCGAGGAAACATGTTCTCAATTGTCGCTCTTAACACAGTATTAATTACTTCTTTCGATGCGCATCCTATGGGAGACACAGACATCGAAGTTTACTATCGATCAGGTAGCTACATTGGCTTTGAATCAAGTTCTGTAGGTTGGACACTTGTAGGTTCAGCAAGTGTTATTGCGCAGCCGCAAGGAACAGCCACACCTATTCCATTAGCAATCGATGTTACTATTCCGGCGGGACAAACCTATTCTTTTTATGTAACGTCTTCAAATGTTGCGGTTTCACTGAATTACTCGAATGGTACCACTGAAGGAAACATTTTATCTCAAGATGCCAACATTCAGTTTTTGGAAGGAAAAGGGATGGAATACCCATTCGCAGCGGGTGGAGGAACATTCTCTCCACGTGTTTGGAACGGAAACATCCACTACAGCATTCCATTAACTGTTGATTGGAGCACAGGCTCCCAAGGTAGTTCGATCAGTGTATCACCAACCACATCAACATATTATAGCGCAACTATCACAGATACACTAAATGGATGTAGCAATATTGATTCCATCTACATTAATGTACTCACACCACCTACCGTTAATTTATTGGCAGATTCAATTCTTTGTCCTGGCGACTCCCTTATTCTTGACGCAGGCAATCCCGGATCAATGTATCTCTGGTCTACTACAGACAGCACTCAAGCAATTACAGTAAATACTGCAGGTACATATGACGTATTTGTAACTGATACTCTTGGATGTACAGGCTCTGATTCGATTGTAATTACCGCTGGAGTCGCAACGGTTGCGGCCTTCAGTTCCAGTCCTAATCTGCTTTCTGCTGATTTTGTAGACAACTCAACAAACGCTACTTCTTGGGCGTGGGACTTTGGAGATGGAAATACCTCAACTTTACAAAACCCTTCACATCTTTATGCGGCAAATGGTACTTATACAGTAACGTTGATTGCTACGGGGCCTTGTGGTCCAGACACAACTAGCGCATCTGTTACAGTATTCTCTGATGTAAGCATTAAGGAGCTTATTTTAAGCCAAAGCCTTGAACTTTTCCCGAATCCAAATAATGGTGAGTTTACACTTACAATTGATGGGGTATCTGGCGAAGAAATGAACATTGTTGTAACAGATATTCGCGGAGCAGTTCTATACAGCTCAACATCAATCGTTAAAAATACAATCATCGATTTAACATCTGAATTGACAGATGGTATTTATATCGTTCAAGTCACTGTTGATGGAACAAGAGTAAGTAAGCGTATCGCGGTTCGTAAATAACATACAACATTTATAGTGAAAAGGGAGGAACATTTGTTTCTCCTTTTTTTGCATTCAGTTGCAACCTAATTTTTGTTTATTTTTTGTTCAAAACCTTCTTGACTTCACCCTTTGCTTTTGAGAATTCCTCCCTCAGATTTACTAATTTTGCAACTTATAGTTTATTATGGCAGATACACGATATAATCTTCGCGGCGTTTCAGCAGGAAAAGAGGATGTTCACAACGCAATTAAAAATGTTGATAAGGGACTTTTCCCACAGGCGTTTTGTAAAATCGTACCGGATCATTTGTCTGGAGACGAAGATTACTGTGTTGTAATGCACGCGGATGGTGCAGGAACAAAATCTTCTCTTGCATACATGTATTGGAAAGAAACGAACGATCTTTCGGTTTGGAAGGGAATTGCGCAGGATGCATTAATTATGAACATTGATGATCTATTGTGTGTTGGTGCAACGGATAATATTTTACTTTCATCAACAATTGGACGAAACAAGAATCTGATTCCTGGAGAAGTAATCTCTGCCATTATCAACGGAACGGAAGAAATCCTTGAAAACTTACGTGAACAAGGTATAGGCATTCATTCAACAGGTGGAGAGACTGCCGATGTAGGTGATCTTGTTCGTACAATCATTGTCGACTCGACAGTTGTTTGTCGCATGAAACGCTCAGATGTTATCTCGAACAGTAGCATTCAAGATGGTGACGTTATTGTTGGCCTCGCTTCTTTTGGACAAGCTACGTATGAAACTGAATACAATGGTGGAATGGGAAGCAACGGACTCACTTCTGCAAGACATGATGTTTTCAACAAGGAGCTAGCAACCAAATACCCAGAAAGTTTTGACCCATCTGTACCTAGTGATCTTGTCTATTCTGGATCAAAAGGATTGACAGAAAAAGTAAACGCTCCAATAAATGCTGGAAAATTAGTTTTGTCCCCAACACGGACATATGCACCAGTAATCAAGAAGATTATCGATCAATTCAAGAAAGATATACATGGAATGGTTCATTGTTCTGGAGGTGCGCAAACGAAAGTATTGCACTTTGTAGACGACGTTCATGTAATAAAGGATAATTTATTCCCAATCCCACCTTTATTTAAACTGATTCAAGAAGAATCTGGAACAGACTGGAAAGAAATGTACAAGGTGTTTAATATGGGACACCGTATGGAAATTTATGTTCCACAAGAATTTGCGGAAGACATTATCGCAATCTCCAAATCATTTAACATCGACGCACAAATCGTTGGACGAGTTGAGAAGCATGACGGTAAAAAACTAACGATAAATTCACCTTACGGCGAGTTCATTTACTAAGAAGAGAACTCGTTTTATCTCTTTTTTCTTCTCGCATGTTGTAAAAATTGCACTCTACCCATTTTTATTCATTATTCCAACTATTTAATTTACAGGTAAATACAATTCGCATCAGATGATTTATTAATTTATATACATAAGTTTCTTAGGTATATACGTTACTTTAGTATATACTTGTATTATGTATTCAAAAGAACTAGTAAAAGGAACTTTAAAAACGATCATTTTAAAGTTGTTGTCAGATAGCGACAAAATGTATGGCTATGAGATTACGCAAAAAGTGAAAGAACTTACGGGTGGTAAAATTCAATTGACGGAAGGAGCATTGTACCCTACATTACATGCAATGGAAGCTCAAGGAATCTTAACCACAGATGTGGTCAATGTAGGAAACCGCATTCGTAAATATTACACCGTAACCTCAGCAGGCAAAAAAATAGCTAGAGACAAAGTAAGTGAGTTTTCGGATTTCATGGACACCATGATATTTCTGTTGGACTTGAAGCCGAAAATGGGTTAAGATGTTTGCACTGAACGAACAACAGGTAGATTTTATACTTGAAGACATTAGACGTAATGGCATCGAGCTGGAGGAACTGCAGTTAAGCCTCCTGGATCATATTTGTTGTGTAGTAGAAGAGGAAATGTCACCCGAAATGGACTTCGAAGATGTCTATCGAAGCATTTTGCCACGCTTTTTTAAAAAGGAGCTCCGCGAAATACAAGAAGAAACAGATTTATTAATCACATTCAAAAATTATTATACCATGAAAAAAGTAATGTTAAGAACTGGAACAATCTCCGCTTTTGTTTTTACAATTGGAGCAATATTTAAAATGATGCATTGGCCTGGAGCAGGAGTGCTTTTATTACTGCCAATTGCAATTCTAAGCTTCGTATTTCTCCCCCTATTGTTCCTGATTAAATCAAAGGAAATAAAAGAAAAACGTGAAAAAATAACACTTGGAGTTGGAGTTGTTTTTGGAATAGTACTGAGTCTGTCCGCCACATTCAAGGTGATGCACTCGCCTGGAGCGACCATCTTTTGGCTATCGTCGTTAGCAATGTTGTTTCTCGTATTTCTACCCTTCCATTTTTTTGGAGGAATTCGAAATCCCGAAACAAAGACCAATACAATCATATCATCGATTCT
>CAJQJL010000090.1 GCA_905478665.1 uncultured Flavobacteriales bacterium | reverse complement strand
CACTTGATATTCCCAGTTACCAGCACATGTACCACCAGCAGTAAAAGTAACCACCCCTACATCGAACTCACAAATCAACAAAGGCTGAGGATCAGCTATTACAGATGTTGCTCCACATTGTGCCGCTACATTCTCCACAGATAAAAGAAGCAGAAAAGCAATAGCAAGAATTGAAATTAGATTTTTCATAGTTCCTTATTCTATTGTTTCGATAAATTCAAGATCCGCATCGAACATTGAATAATTCATTCCTACTTCTTCCGCAGATTCAATGGCCGAATGAACCGCTTGAATATGCTCAGCAATTGGTTCTCCTTGATCATTATTCAACTTATTGTAAATCGTATTAAGCTCAGTGAACAGTGAATTCACAATATCCCTTACATTCTCTTGTTTGTAATGATCGACATTAAAAGGTTGTACTTGCGAAATCTCCTCTAGCGTCATAGTACACTGAATCTCATATGATGTTTGTGCGACGGTAGAGAAGTGAGTGAAAATAAATAAAACAAATAGTGGCAATAGTAGAACTTTGTTCATACGCGTACAATTTTAGAATCAGATTTAATTTGACTGGAAATACTGCTCAGACATGAGAAATGTGCTCCTCGTCGGAACACTACATGAAAAGTAGTTAGTAGTCTTAGCATTGCTCGTAGTCTAAATTTCCAAAACCCTTGATTAAACAACCTGAGGGTCAATGGTAAAACACAAAAATAGGGAAATGGTTGCTTCAATAGTAATAAACCAATTTTTTAGCACAAAAAGGCTTGTTTGTGTTAAACAAAAAACGTGAACATAAATGCTCACGTTTTTTATATTTTTCTTTATTCGTTATTTCAATACATTCACATGGCCTGAATCCATGACACGCTTATCGTTTTGAGATGTCTTAAACTCAACTTTCCAAACATACGAACCAGCGGCAACAACTTCTCCTTTATAGGTTCCATCCCAGCCAACAGAAGCGTCGTTTGATTCCCAAATAACTTCACCCCATCTATTAAAAATCAAGAAGTTAAAATCATACGGGTCAAATCCAGAAGTAAATATAGGGTTGAAACTTTGGTTGTATTCATCACCATCTGGTGTAAATGAGTTTGGCACATAATATAAAGGCTCATCAATTACGTTCACTGGAGAACAAATCGAATCCATGCAATAATCGTTGGAAGCATGCAGACACACTGAATAACCAGCCACAACAGCTTCATACACATGACTTGGATCAATCTCTTGACTTGTTGTACTATCTCCAAAATCCCAGAAATAGGTATGCGCGTTCAATGAAATATTCGTAAACTGAAAAGTAGGATCCCAGATATCAACCTCGTTTGGCGTCACAATGAACTGTGCAACTGTTTGGTTCGAAATACAAATCATATTGTCAATGGTTGCCGTATTTGTACATCCATCAGCTGTAACCGTTAATGTAACATCCATACATCCGTCAACTTCATAGATATTTGTCGCTGTACCGCACTCTGTGCTTGATTCTCCATCACCAAAACTCCATGCACATTCAGTTCCAAGTGGCGTCGACAAGTTCGTAAAAGTCACTTCCAAAGGAGCACAACCTGCTACTACATCAGCAGCGAAATTTATCTCAGGTACTGGATTAACAGTAATCACTACACTCGCAGATACGGGTGGGGTTGTACACCCATCAATCAGTACCACTGTATAAGTCGTCGTAGTAGAAGGAGCAACCGAAATGTTCGCGCCTGTTCCAACAACAGCACCTGTTTGATCCATCCAAGTGAACGATAAATTACCGTCACCTCCAGAACCCTGTGCAGATAAATCGACAGTAATTCCATCACAAATTGTTTGGTCAGAAAAAGCCTGCACTGTTAATGGCTGGTATACTTGAATAGTCGTCGTACTCACATCTGGACAAGGTCCATTTGTAGCGTATGTAATCGTATGAACTCCTGGTCCCGCAGTCGTTGCGTTAAACGTTCCAGTTGCTGCATTTGTAATTCCAGTTCCTGACCAAGTACCACCACTGGTGACACCGACCATTGTTTCTGTAGGAGCACCTAAACAAAATGGCCCTACACTGGTTATTGTTGCATCATCCACCGTATTGACCAAAACATCCAAGGTCTGAACATCTCCACAAGCTCCAGGAATTGAATACGTAATTGTATGCGTCCCATCTCCTGCGGTTGCTGGATCGAAATCTCCAGTCGCAGCATTCGTGATCCCATTTCCACTCCACGTCCCACCTGGATCGACCGCAGTCAATACAACCGATGGATCATTTTCACAGAAAGGCCCCGCAGGCGTTATAGTTGCGTCAAATGTTGCATTAACAATAATGTCAATTGTCTGAACATCACTACATCCGCCAGTAATCGTATAAGTAATCGTATGTGTTCCCGCACCTGCTGTTGATGGGTCAAAATCTCCAGTCGCAGCGTTTGTGATTCCATTACCACTCCAAGTACCGCCTGGACTCACTGCCACAAGCGTCACAGCAGGATCTACATTACAAAATGGTCCAACCTGTGTTATTGTTGCATCCACTGATGCCGAAACCACAATGTCGGTTGTTTGAACATCTCCACATGGACCTGTAATCGTATATGTAATTGTATGTGTACCGACTCCTGCAATACTAGGGTCAAAAACACCTAAAGCTGGGTCCGTAATTCCTGTTCCACTCCATGTCCCTCCTGGGTCAACAGCCGCCAGCGTCACTGGTAGATCTGTTTCACAATAAGGACCTACAGCTGTTATCGCCGCATCCATATTAGGATTCACAGTTACAGTTACAGGATAAGGACATGTAAGTCCTGCCGTCCAACCACAGGGAAGTCCTGGGTTAAGTGCATCCAATGATGTTGCCTGACACGTAAAGTCTCCATTTGTATTTGTATCCGTACCACCAGTTCTTGAATAGCTGAATGGCGCCCCTGCTCCTGGTGGAACACATGGTGTGGCACATCCATCCCCTATCCACTCAGGTCCTAAGGTAATATTGAAACCATTGATCGTAGTATTGAAACTTGCCAATTGTGCAGCTGTCCAACCCCAAGCAATGAAATCGACTACATTTCCGACATCGTCAATAATTATCGCCCAGCTGTTTGCTGTTGCTGTTGGATTCCAAAAAATATTGTTTCCCCAATAATTGGGAGCCGAAGACACGTCCGTCATCGACATAATAGAACAAGGCGCAAACGAATTTGGCAAATACCAATATGTGGAATTCGTAGAATTCAAAACCGAATAGGATGAACTCACTGCAACCACCCATCCAGTTGTATTTACTGGAGTAGTGTACAAGTTTGAAATCTCAATATAATCCGCTGATGAACTTCCGGGGAATCCATCCGTTCCACATTCTGTAATTAAGATAGATCCACCTGCACCGCCAATAGTAGCAGAAGCCGTCACATAATAATCGGTCGTCGTAGACAAAGGCGGCGTAGTGAATGTTCCGTTCGCTGACATTTGATTACCCCCAACTGGAGCATCCCACCATTCAATGTTTGTTGAACCAGTCGCATCTAACGGGACAGTCCCTCCGGCGCAAATAGCAACATTCCCCGTAACCAAAGGCTCTTCAATAACATCTACTTGAAATGTTTCTGAAACAACTGTTCCCGGACAAGCACTACATCTTGCATTAACAGTATAAATTGTAGTAACCGCTGGCGAAGCATTAAATGTAGACGCTGTGCCCCATGGCTGAACAACTGTTGCTCCCTCCAAAACTTCAAATTCGTATGTTCCCGAGCATGTTCCTGATGCCGTAAAAGTGACAACATCTGGAGTTCCTTCACAAATAATTATTGGTTGTGGATCTGCAAAAACGGCTGTCGCTCCACATTGAGCATGAATATTTCCCCAAGAGAAAACACTCACTATAAAAACTAATAGTAGTCTGATTGAATTTTTCATAATCTCTTATTCTACTGTTTCAATAATTTCAAGGTCTGCATCAAACATTGAATAATTCATTTCTATTTCTTCTGCAGATTCAATGGCAGTGTGAACGGCTTCAATATGCTGAGCAATTGGTTCACCCTGATCGTTGTTTAATTTATCATAGATCAAATCAAGCTCAGTGAATAAAGTATTCACGATATCCCGTACATTCTCTTGCTTGTAATGATCGACATTAAAAGGCTGTACTTGCGAAATTTCTTCTAACGTCATAGTACACTGGATTTCATAGGATGTCTGTGCTTTCAAAGAAAAGCTGCTAATAAAGAGTAAAACGAAAAGCGGTAATAATATAACCTTGTTCATATGCATTGAATTTTTAAATTCCATTTAATCTTACTTTCGAATGCTGCAATGAAAGGTACCTGAGGAACAGATGTTCTTGTGTAAAACAAGATTGGCTGATTTGTAAGCAGTCTATACATTAGTAGCGGTTTCGTAGTATGTAACGCAGTTCATTTTTTATGATCGATGAACCACTGGTCAGTAGTAAAACTCCAAAAGTAGCGAAATGGTTGCTTTTGAATATTGAATAATTTGTACAAAAAGTATGAATTGTGTTAAACAAAAAACGTGGATTCTATGATCCACGTTTTAATAATTGATTTACCTCTGATTAATGCATCACATTTACGTGACCAGTAACAGAGATACGTTTATCATTTCGGGTAGTCTTAAATTCTATTTTCCAGGTGTATGTTCCATCCTGAACTTCGTTACTTCCACCATACGTTCCGTCCCAACCTACACTTACGTCATGCGACTCCCATATAATCTCACCCCAACGGTTAAAGATTAACAACGTGAAGTCAAACGGATCATATCCAGAAGTAAAGATTGCCTTAAATGTCTCATTGAAATCATCGTTATCAGGCGTAAATGTATTTGGAACGTAGAAGATTAATTCTTCATTCACTACAATTGTTCGGTACGTTGTATCTGGACATCCCAAGGGCGAGTATGCGATCAACTGGATGACATAGGTTCCATCTCCTTCATCTGGGAAAACATGTAATGGTTCAAACGCGGTTGACGTAGCTGATTCATCTCCAAAGTCCCATAAATAATCAACTGCTCCAGAAGAAGTGTTATCAAAGTGGATTTCGGTGTTGAATGTTGACAATTCTGTTGACGATGGATTAAATGCTGCAATGGGACTATCTTCAACATAAATATAGTCAGCATAAGTGGTACTATTTGTACAACCATTTGCTGATGTTGTTGTTAATGTCACATCGTACAAGCCTCCATTAGGGAATGTCGTTGTAACGTCCCCACAGCCTGTCAATACAGCTCCATTACTCAAAGTCCAAATGCAATCTGTTAGGTTTCCTGCTGTCGTATTTGTGAAAGTCACCGTCAATGGCGCACATCCCGAAGTAACATCTGCTGTGAACGAGACAACTGGAAGTGGCTCTACCGTCACTGTTACATCGTCGGTATCAACACAACCATTAGCATCCGTTCCAACAACTGTGTAGACAGCCGTACCTGTAGGACTAAAGGAAGTACCATTTATTACTCCGTTGTCCCAAACATAAGTTTGAGCACCTGATCCTGTTAACGTTACTTGTTCTCCAGCACAGATAATCACATCATTTCCAGCGAAGACGACTGGTATTGGCGTTGCCGTAACATCCACCTGATCGCTATCAACACAACCGTTCGCATCCGTTGCAATTACCGTATACGTTACTGTTCCCACAGCTGGTGTAAAGATCTGTCCATCTGTAATTCCATTATCCCAAACGTAAGCACCACCAGCAACTCCCGAAGCTGAAAGTGTAACAGCAGTCCCTTCACATACCGTCTGATCTGGCCCCGCATCTACTACTGGCAACGCATTCACAGTCACATCAACTTGATCTGTATTTACACATCCGTTGGCATCAGTTCCTGTTACTGTATATGTTAACGTTCCGACTGCTGGCGCAAATGCCGCTCCATCGGTAACTCCATTCGTCCATGCATAAGTAGATGCTCCACTACCAGTTAAGGTCACTGCAACACCATCACATACAGATTGATCAGGCCCCGCATCTACAACTGGCAAAGGATTTACGGTTACATCAACTGCATCTGTATTCACACATCCATTTCCATCCGTTCCTGTCACTGTATAAGTCAATGTTCCAACTGCCGGTGTAAATGATAAACCATTCGTAACACCGTTATCCCAAATGTATGTCGCTGCTCCAGAACCAGATAAAGTAACTGAAGTTCCTTCACAAACCGTTTGATCGAGACCAGCTCCTATATTCGGCAAGGCATTCACAGTTATGTCTGCTTGATCTGTACTTATACATCCATTTACATCAGTTCCAGTGACAGTATATGTTAACGTACCAACTGCCGGTGTAAAAGCTTGATTGTCAGTCACCCCGTTATTCCACGCATAGGTACTCGCTCCAGATCCAGCCAAAGTGACCGCCGTTCCTTCACAAACCGTTTGATCTGGTCCAGCATTTACAACTGGCAATGGATTTACCGCAATATCAACCTGATCTGTATTCACACAACCGTTTGCATCTGTTCCTGTCAATGTGTATGTTACTGTCCCTACTGCTTGTGTAAAGGCTTGTCCGTCTACTACACCATTGTCCCAAACATATACTGAAGCTCCAGAGGCAATTAATGTTGTTGCTACTCCTTCACAGACTGTCTGATCCAGACCTGCATTGACTGCTGGCAATGGATTTACTACGAGTGTTACATTCGAAGTACTATCACATCCCGTTCCCAAAATAAATGTTTGGGTGTAAACGCCTGCCACTGTCTCAACGTTTCCGTGAATTGTCGCATTGTCTCCTTGACAAATAGTAACTGTTGAGTTATAGGTGATCACATTATTTTCAGTAACTGTAAATACTGGAGATGTTCCTGAACAGCCGAACGCATTCGTCACGGTTACTGTTATCGGGTTATCCGCATCTGTAACATTTACTGTTGGAGTCGCTGCTCCTGTTGACCAAGAATAAGTTGTATAAGGACTTGCTGTAGATAAGGTTGAGAATGTACCTGTACAATACGTTGTTGCTCCATTTATAATTGGAGATGGATTTGGGTTGACCGTTACCGTTATATTGTCTGAATCTATACACCCGTTGGCATCTGTTCCGACAACAGTATATGTTACCGAACCAATTGCTGGCGTAAGTGATGCTCCATCTACAACTCCATTGTCCCAGACATAATTGGTGGCACCTGTACCACTCAAGGTTACCGCAACGCCATCACACACTGTCTGATCTGGTCCCGCACTCACAACTGGCAGTGCATTAACTGTAACATCTACTTGGTCTGTATCAATACATCCATTCGCATCCGTTCCCGTTACCATATATGTTGTTGTTGCACCAATTGGCGCGTTAAAAGCAACTCTATCCATTACTCCATTGTCCCAAGCGTAATTCGTTGCTCCAGAACCTGACAAAGTAACCATAACACCTTCACACATCGTTTGATCAGCTCCAGCATTTACAATTGGTAAAGGGTTTACTGTGACGTCAACCTGATCTGTATTAACACATCCATTTCCATCTGTTCCAGTGACCGTATATGTTACTGTTCCAACTGCAGGTGTAAATGATGCTCCATCTACAACTCCATTGTCCCAAACATACGCTGCTGCTCCAGCTCCTGATAAGGTGACTGCTGTTCCTTCACAAACCGTTTGATCTATTCCTGCATCTACAACTGGTAATGGATTAACAGTCACTGTTACTTGATCCGTTCCTGTACATCCTTGAGCATCAACTCCATCTACGGTGTAAATTGTCGTTGCAGCTGGACTAACAACCTGCGATGCTCCTGCTGCACTAATTGGTGCTTGCCAGTTGTAAGTAACTCCTCCACTTGCCGTAAGCGTAGTGTTATCTCCCAAACAAATTGTAACGTCTGGACCTGCATTGATCGGTGCATTTGGAATCACTGTTACTGTAGTAACATCCGTGTTAACACATCCATTTGCATCCGTACCTGTTACTGTGTAAACATTCGAGGTTCCTGCTGTAAAGTCTACAGACGCT
Organism: uncultured Flavobacteriales bacterium; assembly: GCA_905478665.1. GTDB lineage: Bacteria > Bacteroidota > Bacteroidia > Flavobacteriales_D > Crocinitomicaceae > UBA4466. The sequence goes on along the minus strand of CAJQJL010000090.1, from coordinate 6,736 downwards.
CCTACCGTTCCATTCAAGTCTGTTCCTGGTGACCACGAATAAGCCGTTGCTCCTGTCGCTGTCAAGGTAATTGTTCCTCCTGTACAAACTGAGTAATCAGGAACATCTACTGGTGGTAATGCATTCACTGTCACTGTTTGTGTCATACTTGCTGGACATGGTCCTGGCGTTGTATAGTCGATTGTGTAAGTCGTTCCTCCTACTCCATTCGTTATTGAACCACTCGCTGCATTCACTGACGATCCATCTCCTGGATCTGGACTGTAACTAAATGTTCCTCCAGGTGTTCCTGTGATTGTTGCGGCTGGTGAAGCTGTTCCTTCACAGAAATCCGTTGTTGTAAACGAAGCATCTTGTTGAGGGTTTACTGTAACAACTGATGTTCCCGTATTTGAACAACCTGTCGCTGTTATAATTCCTGTAACATTGTACGTTGTTGTTACTGCTGGACCTACAAAGGCATTGTTATTTGTCACTCCCTGATCCCATATATACGTATCAGCTCCAGTTCCATTCAACGTTACCATATCACCAGCACAAATCGTTACATCGTTTCCATCTACGATTGGTAGTGGGTTGACTGTAATATCAAAGGTTGCCTGATCAAAACAAATTGCATCTGGAGTAGTGTAGGTAACTGTATAAGGTCCACCTGGAGTTGAAGCTCCAAGATTGATCACTCCAGTTACTGGGTTGATTGATAAACCTGCTGGCGAAGATGCAAACGTTCCTCCTGTTACTCCTGTAATTGTTGGAGAAGGATTTGGCTCATCTTCACAATAAGCATTCGATGGATACGTGAAACTTGGATCTTCTGTTCCTACAAATGTTCCAGTTACTGTCACGAAACAATCTGTTCCGTCCGTAATATCAAATGAATAGTTATCTCCGTCTTGTAATCCAGTTACGGTGATTGTTCCTCCGTTACCTGTTGTAGTATTTCCAAAGGCTGCAGAACCAGGTACAAGATTCGAAGCGGTAAAATTACTGCCATCATTCGCTGGTTGACCTCCACTTACAGTTACTGTCGCTGTTCCTGCTTGACAGTCTTCAACTAAGTTTGTTGTAATGTCCTCCAAATAAGTCACTTCATACGTTGGACCAAGATCATAACACCAATCTCCACCATTGATAGAGATCGCATAAATACCATCGACCATACTGTACATCGTCACTGGAACAAACCAAAGTGTTGAACCATCACCAGCATTGTTGATGATCGACCAAGCTCCGTTTGCTGTTGAAGCAATCCCCAATAAACAAGGGTCAGTATTAATATCTGTTGGTGGTGTTACTGTAGGTGGGCAATCGTATACCAACAACCAGATTCCTGGATCGTATGTTGCCGCTATCACTCCTGTATAATCATCTGGAGCCGTGTAATCACCTAAAGCTGTCAAGTCCAATTGATCTCCAAAACATAAATCATAACTCAAAGGACCTGGAGAATTTGTATTTCCTATAGTTCCTTCAGAGTAGGTACCTGCATCAGCAGAACACATACAACCCGTTGGATTATCGTAAGTAGGAGTCGTTAAGGTACATCCTGGATCGGCTGTGAAATACGCCGTTACAGAACAACCAACCGTACCATCCGTTGGTAAATTTGGAATCGAATAAAAGAATGGTGAAGCAACTGGACAAGCCACAACTTGTTGATTTCCATTACAATCTTCAATTATTAGATTTCCTGTGGTCGGTGCATTCGTGAACTGCACCTCACCAGATAAGTCAAAAGTATTATCGTTTGGATCACATGCTCCCACTGTCACATCTATGTAGTTCATGAAACAAGGGCTTGAACAATCTATAACTGTAACCGTCGTTTGATCCTGTGCATCACAAGGAGCAGATCCAATTGAATAGTCAATCGTATAGGTTCCTGGTCCTGCCGCTGCTGGATCAAATAATCCTGATGGCGACACACCAGTTCCTGTCCAAGTTCCTCCATTGTTCACCGCATCCATTTGAATTGCAGGATCTGTATCGCAAAACGGTCCAATTGCAGTAATTGTTGGGTCTGGCGGCCCTGTTTGCGCCGCAGGTGGTGGGGCTAATTCAAGTGTAAAGTTCGTAGATCCACCCGAAAGCCAATTCTCCACAACAATAAACAACACATCCCCAGCATTTACCCATGGCCCTGGTCCAGGAACTCCAGACAATGTGGGATCTAAAAAGGAGGTACATGGAAATGATTGTCCCATTTGATTACATCCAGTTGATGTCTGTGCATAACTACATCCAATTTCATTATTTACATCTGCAGCCGCAACACATGGATCCATCCCAGCAGGAACATTAAAAACTGCTATATCAAGAAACCCAGATGTTGCATCTCCATTGATCAACATTTCAAGAGGACCACTTGCTGTAACATAAAGAACAATATATGCCACTTCTGTACTAATCCAATCCAAACAGCTACTCACTGCGTTACCTGGCGTAGAAAAACCGAAAGGTCCAGCAACTCCAGCTGTACAAATTGTAGTATTTGTATTACACCCATTTCCATTTTGAATTGGAGGGTCACAAGAAATTATCAAATCTGTACATAATCCAGTATTGTTGCAAAAATATTCATCCACCAAAACGTTTACTGTTCCAGTATAAGTTGCAGTCCAAGTAACCGTTGATTGAACGCCACAATCATCATCATTATAACCAAGAACTGTTGCTCCGGGAGCATCATAAACGGTGATTTGCGTATCAAAAGCTGCATTACCGCACGTAGTGAATGTGTAGACATTTCCAGCCACAACATTAACAGTAACATACTGTCCGCCATTCATACAATTGACAGTAAATGTACCAGGGCATGCTGGGGTTGCATCAAGCAGATATGTATTATCAAATGCACATTGGGCCTGAACAGAAAGTCCTATTAAGAGCGATCCGATTAGAGTTAAAAGTGTTTTCATGGTCAGAGTTGTTTGGCGATTTTATAACCCAATTACTAAATAGCGTTCCGGACGAGCGAGAATTTGTTGTTGATTTAATTCGGGATATTTATCAAATTCTTCCTTCGTAATAATCTTTACTTCAGATGAAACATCCGAATTCCCCTTCAAGTACATTTCGAGCGAATAAGCAATATTCGAAAGCTTTTTTCGTTCATTTTTCAAATCTTCCAATCCTTTAAAAACTGATGGATCAACCTCAGAACCTTCTGGAAGAGATGCAATTCTCTGGTTAGCAAGGATCAACTTCTCATCGAGTTTTTCAATCTTCACCTGAGTAGATGTGAGTCGGTATCTAATTTCATTTTTATCAATATCCTTTTCTTGCGACAATGAAGAAAATGACAGCATAAGAAGCGTCAACAGACAAATCGTAATTTTCATGGCATGATGATTTTTAGCGAGTGGTTAAAACGCTCAGATAAGCAGGTAGTGGTCAAAGATCCAATATACATTGAGTCAGTGAACATAAGCTAATAGTTTGGTTAGTAATACCTTGTCACTAAGATGATGAGAATATGGAGAAAAGGTTGCCAATTGTTAAAATTTAGACACTTTTTATATGTAACCGTATAAAAAAAGGGAGACAATTGCCTCCCTTTTAATGTCACTTTTGAAATTCTAATTAACGAAGTACGTTGACATGACCTGTCACTCTCACTCGCTCATCATTCCGCGTGGTTTTAAACTCAATTCTCCATGTGAATGTTCCATCTTGAACTTCATTCACACCAGCATATGTTCCATCCCATCCTACGTTAACATCATGTGACTCCCAAATAATTTCACCCCATCGATTAAAGATCAATAAAGTAAAGTCAAACGGATCGTACCCTGAAGTAAAGACTGCCTTAAATGTCTCATTGTAATCGTCGTCATCTGGTGTAAATGTATTCGGAACATAGAAGATTAACTCTTCATTTACTGTCACTGTCTGCCAAGCTGTATCAGTACAACCTAAAGGAGAATAAGCAACCAACTCAATAACATACGTTCCATCACCATCATCTGGGAAGACGTGCAATGGTTCAAACGCTGTTGATGTAGCCGATTCATCCCCGAAATTCCAAAGGTAATCAACCGCTCCTGTAGAAGTGTTATCAAAATGAACCTCAGTATTAAAGGTAGACACTTCTGAAGACGATGCGCTGAACGATGCAACTGGATCATCTTCTACATAAATGTAATCGGTATAGGTAGCTGAACTTGTACATCCATTAGCTGAAGTAGTAGTCAATGTCACATCATACAAGCCTCCATTCGGGAATGTTGTTGTAACACTTCCACATCCTGTCAATACAGTTCCATTACTTAATGTCCAGATACAATCCGTAAGATTACCCGCTGTGGTATTCGTAAACGTAACCGTTAACGGTGCACATCCTGAAGTAACATCAGCTGTGAATGAAACAGCTGGTAATGGTTCTACCGTAACTGTGATATCATCTGTGTTCACACAGCCATTTCCATCTGTACCTGTCACTGTATAAATATCCGTAACTATTGGATTAAATGTAACTCCATCCGAAACTGGAAGTCCAGTACCTGAACTCCATGAATAACTTTGAGCACCTGAACCAGTTAACACAGCTCCTTCACCCTCACAGATAATGAAATCATTTCCTGCAAAGACGGCTGGAAGATCATTAACAATTACCGTCGCAATTCCTGTCTGATTTTGAGAACAAGCCGTTGAACTTGCGTCTTCAACACTTACCAAACTATAATTGTAAACTCCAACCCCACCAGGAACAGTAACAGTTGCTGTATTTCCTACAGAAACAACCGTTTGATTTGCCCCATTGTTCATGGTATATGTAAATGTATATGGTGAAGTTCCACTTGCTCCTGTAAATGTAATTACTGGAGCAGGATCACCAAAGCAGATTTCATCATCACCAGAGATCGTCGCAGTAGGCAATGGATTTACTGAGATCGTAAAGGATTCACTTGTCCCAACACAACCTGCCGCTGTTGGCGTCACTGTAATCGTAGCAACCTCTTGAGCAGCTCCACTATTGATAGCAATAAACGGTGCTATATTTCCTGAACCTGCAACTGCCAAGCCTATTGATGAGTTATCATTTGTCCAATCAAACGTTGCTCCTACAACTGCAGAGTTGAAATCCACCAGTGTGGTATTATCTCCAGCACATAATAACTGATCTGCAATAGCATCTACCGACGGAGTTGGATCAACCGTAATCGTAAACGTTTCTGGGAGACCAACACATCCTGTCGCTGAAGGAGTAATTGTTATTGTTGCTACTTGTTGAGTCGTACCTCCATTTGTCGCAACAAATGATGCGATATTGCCATTGCCATTTGCAGCCAATCCAATTGTCGGATTGTCATTCGTCCAAGCGAATGTTGTTCCCGCAATCGGTGATGTAAAGTTCACGGCTGCAGTATTTGAAGTGTTACACAACAGTTGATCTGCAATTGGATCAACCGAAGCAGTTGGGTCAACACTTATTGTATACGATTGAGTTGGACCAGCACAACCATTTGCTGTTGGCGTAATTGTGATCGTTCCAACTAACTGAGTCGTTCCTGCATTTGTTGCAACAAAAGATGCAATGTTACCTGATCCTGACGTGGCCAATCCTATCAAAGGATTAGAGTTTGTCCAATCGTATGTTGTTCCAGCAACTGGTGATGTAAAGTTTACAGCAGTCGTGTTAAACGTAGCACACAATACTTCATCAGCAATTGGATCAACTGTTGGAGTTGGATCAACCGATATTGTAAATGATTCAGGCAATCCAACACAACCACTTGCTGTTGGTGTAACCGTAATTGTTCCTGTTAATTGAGTTGTACCTGGATTAGTACCTGCAAAAGAAGCAATGTTACCTGCACCACCTCCTGCTAATCCTATTCCAGTATTATCATTCGTCCAATCGAATGTTGTTCCTGCAACATCACCTGTGAAATTCACTGCTGTTGTAACGGATGTATTACACACCACTTCATCAGCAATTGCATCTACCGTTGGTGTTGGATTTACAGTAATGGTATATGATTCTGTAGAACCAACACATCCTGCCGCAGTTGGCGTAATAGTGATAGTAGCCACATCAGCAATCGATCCTGCGTTGTTTGCAACAAAAGATCCGATATTACCATTTCCATTCGCTCCAAGGCCAATAGACCCATTATTGTTGGACCAAGCAAAAGTTGTCCCAGCTACTGGTGAAGTAAAGTTCACAGCAGTTGTATTTACTCCGTTACACAATGTCTCATCAGCTACAGGGTCAATTGTTGGTGTTGGGTCAACCGAAATTGTAAACGATATTGCTGGTCCAACACACCCGTTAGCTGTTGGTGTTATTGTAATATTAGCAACCTGCTGAGTTGTTCCTGCATTCGTCGCAACAAACGATGCGATATTACCTGAACCAGCCCCAGCCAAACCAATTGATGTATTGTCATTCGTCCAATCAAATGTTGTTCCTGCTACAGGTGAAGTAAAGTTAACCGCAGTTGTTGCAGCAGTATTACATAAGACTTCATCAGCGACCGCATCAACTGTTGGAGTCGGATCAATTGAAATAGTGAAAGACTCACTTGGTCCGACACAACCAGCGGCAGTTGGAACTACCGTTATTGTCCCTACACTCTGACCACTCCCTGCATTGGTTCCTGTAAATGAAGCAATGTTACCTGTACCAGCTCCTGCCAGTCCAATGGATGTATTATCATTTGTCCAATCAAATGTTGTTCCCAACTGCTCCTGTGAAATTCACTGCAGTAGTTGCAGCATTGTTACACAAGAC
>CAJQJL010000089.1 GCA_905478665.1 uncultured Flavobacteriales bacterium | reverse complement strand
CGCGACTCAATAAGGAACACATTGATGCGCAAGATACAGCAAGCCGTGCCTTTGAGGAATACGAAGCGAAACGTGAATTGTATGAGGGAAAGCTGAAAAACATGCGCGAGAATGCGGATGTCAACCAGAAACTCATTCAGCACGGAAAAAAGCTAGCACAGTTCATTGATAAGTACAACATCAACACAAAGAAAAAGTCCATTAACGACAAGCTTCTTGAAGAAATTCGAAAATACGTAGCCGTTGAGAAATCAAAGATAGAGGCAACCAAGCAAAAAGAGAAACTGAGAAAGGCACAACCGGCTTCAAAAAAGAAATCTCAAAAAAAGAAGAAGCCAGAGCCCGACAATTTTATGCGTGATAAGATCAAGCAAGGTTCGCGCGTTAAACTGATTTCCACCAAACAGATTGGAACTGTTGAAGAAATGAAAGACACAGCTGTGACTGTAAGCTTTGGTTTTGCGAGAATGAAGGTGGATTTGGATAAATTGATGTGGATCGATAACAAATCCTAAACACATCTGCGCATATCGCAAGTAGTTTTATTCAAGATGCGCAAATCAATTAATTATATACGCGTATTAACTGTATCATTGCTGTTCACGAATACTACTGTATGAAAATAATTTACGCTCTATCATTACTTACCCTTATTCTAACTTCATGTGGAAATACTCAATATGTGAGTAACAATCGTGGTATTCAAAAAAGGAAATACACAAAAGGTTTATTCGTTAATGGAAGGTCTAACTTTAAAACGGGAGGATCTAGCCATAATTCACGGAAGGTTGTTAAGATTATTCCAACCTCAGATCCTTTGGAACTTAAATATTCATCAACACCGTGCGATACATTTTACATGAAGGATGGCACAATTCAGTTTCTTCGAGCAGGAAACAAGGGGCGTGTGCTAATGGATGTATATGATTGTGTTACAGGTAAACGCAAACAACTTAAAAATAATGACATTCAGTCTATTGGTTTCGCTGAAAAGTATGAGAAAAAGGAAAGTCAATCAAATTACCAAGATCTCAATAATTCATGCGACACAATCTACATGATTGATGGAACAAAAAAAATTGTCGAATTCGTCAAAGAAGGATCCACTGTTCTAGATGTAAAGCCATGTAAAAATGGTAACGAAAACGCTACCACAATTCGGAAATTGAGCATTCGGAAAATTGTGCATGACAACGGGTATGAGGAAGATTACACATCAGTAGAAACTAGAATACGAAAAAAATCGAAAAGGCGAGGCGTACTAATGGTTCTGTTAGGTGCATTGTCTATTCCGATAAGTCTTATCTTATTTGTATTAATTGCGGTATACGTTGGAGAGATTGTCGCAATTGTGATTGGTGCGCTTTTAATTGCCCTTGCTATCGCTTTAATTATCTATGGCAGTACATTGAATAAAAGATACAAGAAGACCATGAATTCGTTGCGTGGCCCCCAACTTGACCCAGAAATAAACAAGTTGAAAAAGACTGGTGCAACCATGATTACTCTCGGCGCAATTCTCTTCGGACTAGTCGTGCCAGCTGCTATAGCCGTTAGTGTTATAACTGCAGGTGCAGCGATAATGGCTCTAGCAATTCTAGCATTTGTAGCCGTTATATGTCTTGCAATTTTCATCATTGGTATTCAAAAAAGGAAAAAAGCCAAGAAAAAATTAAGCAGTTTGGAGCAATCGTAATTACCTCTTTGCATTCTTATAAAGGATATACGCCACCCCTCCGAAGAGTACATTAGGCACCCAAACGGCAAGGTAGGTCGGGAAACCTAGGTTCATGGCGGAAACGGTGGTCACTTTCATGGCAAAAATGTAGATGAAAATAATTCCCAAACCAATAGCGATATTAATTCCGACACCTCCGCGTTTCTTTCGACTTGCCACAGCAATTCCAATAATTGTCAAAACATACGTCGCAAATGGATAAGAGGTCCGTTGATACAATTCTATTTCGTAGGTCGGAACCATCGTAGAACCTTTCTCCCGTTCACGACGAATGAACGCTCTCAGTTCAAAGAAGTTCATGGCTTCTGCGATATTCTCACGCGTTGCCATTTCGTCAATACTGAAAAGAAATGTGGTGTCTTTCTCTTGACCATTCCGAACGATGTCATTTGTATCTCCAACAATGCGTTCAAAATAATTGTGCAACTTCCACTCCTTTGATCCACGGACATTTTCGGCCGTTCCTGCTTTGATAAAGGACTTCAGTTTTCTGTTCTCATCCCATTGTTCAATAACAAGGTCGTGAATTAAGTTATTATCGGCAGTATACGTTCTAAAATACACCACTTGATTTCCTGGAAACTCAGCATGATAATCCTCTACGCTCATGCTGTTTCTGTAATACCTTTCTTCAAAAGCAAGCCGTTCCTTATTGGAACCCGGAATAATAAAATGGTTAGAGAACAAAGAAATCAGCATCAGTATTGTTGCCGCAATCATGTACGGTCGCACGAATCGACTAAAGGGCTTTCCACTGTTCCATATAGGGATGATCTCCGTATCCTGTGCCATTTTTGCCGTAAACCAAATGACGGATACAAAAATGATCATGGACGAAAACATATTCGCGTAGAACAAGATAAAATTCACATAATATTCAAAGATGATCTCTGATGCAGGAGCGCCCATTTCAATGAACTCACCAAGTTTGTCGGCTAAATCGAATACCATCGCCAAAATCATGATGACACCCAACATGAAAAAGAAGGTCGCTAAGAACTTACGGATGATATATCGATCGAGGATCTTTAGCATTTACAGGCGATTGCTCAACTTTGGTACCATTTTGTTCTTCCAAGAAACGAAAGTTCCTTGTTTAATTTGTTTTCTGGCCTCTCCTACTAACCATAAATAGAAGGATAAATTGTGCAAGGTGGCAATTTGTATTCCCAGATATTCTTTTGTACGTACCAAATGTCTTAGATAAGCTTTGGTATACGTAGAATCCACAAACGAAGTTCCATTTGGATCCAAGGGTGTGAAATCTTTCTCCCATTTCAGGTTCTTAATATTGATAATTCCCTCTGAGGTATAGAGCATTCCATGACGTGCATTTCGGGAAGGCAAAACGCAATCGAACATATCTACACCAAGTGCGATACATTCTAAAATGTTTGCAGGTGTCCCCACCCCCATTAAATACCTCGGTTTGTCTTCTGGCAAAATCGAACACACCAAATCAGTAGCAGCGTACAATTCTTCGGCAGGCTCTCCTACTGACAAACCGCCAATTGCATTTCCAATTGCATTGTGCGAAGCAATGGTTTCTGCCGATTCCTTTCGCAAATCCTTATATGTACTTCCCTGAACAATTGGAAACAGCGCTTGCTCATAACCATATTTCGGTTCAGTTCTTTCCATTTGATTGAAACAGCGCTTCAACCAACGATGCGTCATATGCATTGACCTTTTGGCATATTCATAATCACACGGATAAGGTGTACATTCATCAAATGCCATAATGATATCAGCACCGATCGTACGTTGAATATCTATTGCCCGTTCAGGTGTAAATTCATGATAGCTTCCGTCTACATGCGACTGAAATGTCACACCTTCTTCTTTTATTTTTCGAGCACCTGAAAGCGAATAAACTTGATAACCACCACTATCCGTTAAAATTGGTTTCTGCCAATTGATAAATTGATGCAATCCACCAGCTCCTTCAATAACTTCCAAACCAGGTCGCAAATAAAGATGATAAGTGTTTCCCAAAATTATTTGAGCTTTCACATCGCGCTCAAGTTCAGTTTGATGCACTCCCTTAACACTCCCCACAGTTCCCACGGGCATGAATATGGGTGTTTCAATCACCCCATGATCCGTGTGCAGTTTTCCTACCCTCGCTTTCGATTCAGGATCCGTATTTTCTAGCTCAAAGTGCATAAAGTTGTTAATAATTAAAGTGAACAAAGATAAATGTATTTGACAAAGCATCCCATATTTGTAGCAACTAAGCGAAGCGATCTTATAAGCGCGGCGCGCAAAGCAAACGAATGTTCGAATATCTGCCAAAACTTGATTACAACATTCAGACATATATTTTTCTATGTCTGTGTTTTGCTGCGTTTGTTCAATTGCTTTTTGTCACGCTTGTATACAGCCGTCTGGCCTTTCATAAGGACAAAAAAGAAGATCCAAAAACACCAGGTGTTTCAATTATAATCGCTGCACGGAATGAATCAGAGAATTTGTTCAAAAACTTACCTTTTATTTTAGAACAGGATTACCCAGAATTTGAAGTGATCATTGTTAATCATCAATCACTGGATGACTCACAGTATATTCTTGACGCTTATAAACGTCAGTATCCGCATCTAAGAACAGTTAAAGTTGAGCGAAGCAAACATTTGAAATACGGGAAAAAACTTCCCCTCACGATTGGAATCAAAGGTGCGAAATTTGAGCACTTACTTTTTACCGATGCAGATTGCAAGCCGACTGGTAATCAATGGCTCAGAAGCATGGGCTCTTACTTTTCAGAGAAGCATCAAATTGTTCTTGGTTACGGTCCACTTCGCAAGCGCAAAGGTTTCCTAAATCAAGTCATTCGCTTTGACACTGCCTGGATTGCTATGAATTACATCTCCATGGCTAAGGCAAAGCTTCCGTATATGGGAATTGGACGAAACATGGCGTACACTAAGCAAGTTTTCTATGATGCGAATGGATTCAAATCGCATTACTCGCTATCTTCGGGTGACGACGATCTTTTTATTCAAGATGCTGCAAGAAAAAAGAACTATACAGTCAATATCGAAAAAGATTCTTTTTGCTACTCCAATTCCGCCAAAAGCTGGTCACAATGGATGAAACAAAAGTCACGGCATTACACAACTTCAGCAAAATATCAGGTTATTAAAAAACTGATGTTAGGAATCTACCCCCTATCACTGTTAATCATGACCGTTTCCTTTGTTTCTTTACTGTTTGATTCCAACTTCATATGGATCAGCTTAGCCATCTTCGTCTTTATCCTCGGGATAAAGTGGATTATTTTGGGACGAGCTTTTTCAAAGTTGCGAGAATCGAAATTTATTGCATGGATGCCATTATTGGACATAGCCTACGCTATACTTACTCCAATCATGTTCTATTCAGTAGATAAAACAGATAATAACAAATGGTAGACAAAAGCCACTTATCAGACAAAGCACAAAAAGACCTTTCATTGGTCGAAGCAGCGATAAAAGGTGACCAATCGGCCTATGCCGAACTTATGGATCGCTACCGCGAGTCTATTTACTTTATGATGTTAAAAATGGTGAGCAATCCCGACGATGCGGACGACCTTACTATTGAGGCATTTG
>CAJQJL010000088.1 GCA_905478665.1 uncultured Flavobacteriales bacterium | reverse complement strand
CCGCAAGTGAGACCGTTATTGGTATACCCTGGGGGACAATCGGCAACTCTATTCGTAATTGGCATTGCAGAGTTGGCATATTTAGGCTGAGTGTCAAGGATGGTATAATTACTTTCTCCTCCAGTACATGTAGAGTGTGTGCATCCAGAATTCCCAGCATCCCAATAAACGCCATTCAGTAGTGACGTATTTAACCTATCCGCAAGTTCATCCGCTCCATCACCTTCATCTAGGTAGTCTGAGTCATACCCACCATTCAGATGAATATATACGTTCCCGTGGTCGGTTCTCGCTGAGTAGCCATTATCTGCTACAAGTTGGGCATTTAATTGAGCCGAGCAATACAAAAATGCAATGCTGCAAATCCTTAGAATCGAATTTTTCATAAGTGTAGAGTTAGTGTGAGGCTATGAGCAGTTTAAGGCGAGCGCATATTACAAAAAAACACAGTGCTATTCGTAAGCACATAAAAATCAGGCATTTGTACTGACCTCTAATTTTTTTTGCAACAAATACTCGAAATTAGATGAAAGCGTTATGCTCCATTCGAACTCAGACTTTGTGATCAATGGAGAGGAAGTTCAAGCGCATCTGGGAAAGCTCACTACCTGAGTAATCATTACTGCAACTAGCTTCCCTTCCTAAATGGATGGACCAATTGTCCGAAAAAACTCCTAGATACTGGATTTCCTTGTATACCTACTTTCTTAACAGCCTCACCTTTAGGAAGATGAAATGTGCGAAAAACAAGGTCCCATACAATGAGCACTTTTCCATAGTTGGTATTTGACTCCACGATTTTTAGTGAATGATGCCAACGGTGATGTTCAGCAGTATTTAATAGGTAATTCAACCATCCTGCCTTGAAGTCGATGTTGACGTGCTCCATAAAACCAGTAATGGATGAAAATGTAATAACCAAAATAACCGCTTCGGGGCTAGTGCCTAGAAATAGCATCGGGGTGAAGTAGAGGAAACTACTTGCGAAAGCATCCAAGACATGAAAACGACCTGAATTTAGCCAATAGACGCGCTCCGCACCATGGTGAACTGAATGAAAACGCCAGAGGAGTGGAAGCTCGTGAGCGATTCGATGATACCAATAATAGAGGAATTCGCAGGTAAGAAGAGCAATCACAAAATGAGTAAGCATTCCCCATTCCTGTGAAAACCCAATAATACCCAAGCTACCAGACAACCATGTGATAGGATAAAACAGCACAATGGGAATGGCTAATTCAGCAATTTTGGAAGCGGATGGCAAAACAACAAAGGTTTGGAAGAAGTCGGATAGGACATCTCCTTTATTCCGCAGCCAATCTTGTCGGTAAGGGAAAATGTGTTCGACAACAACGCTGATCATAATAATCACCATCATTAATATTCCAGGAATGAAAATGTAATCATTGGGATGCATATACATCATCATTAATACGGATGATGCAGCGGTAAGACCTAGAATAACAGGGTAGAAAGAGTATTGAAAAAGATGATATAGCGTAGCGTTTTTCTTCACAATGGTCACGTTGTAGCGACCAATATACCATTAATAAAATACTTGATTTTTTACTCCTTCGCTAAACCTGGATTCCATTCATGAGATTCGAGAAGTGCAGCGAAAAGATCTTCAAAAGAAACAAGCTCGCGAGGGTATCCATAACGTTTTCTTACTTGCTTCCGCTTTCCGTTTATGACAATGGAAGTAATTGTTTCAGGAAGGTCTGTAATGCCTTTATTGTCATATTCATCTTCCATCTCAAAATACTTGATTGATTTTGCCATTTCAACAAAGGCGAGCATTTCGTCTTTCGTAAGTTGTGTTTTTTGCTCCCCCAATAAATCAATGTTTTGTGTACCCTGAAGCACAACCAAACCACTGTTGTAAATTTTCATTTCATAAACGGGACAGGTTCCAAAACAATATCCCTTTTTAATGTGTGCGAAAAGGGAATCTCCTTCAGCAAGATCTTGAAAAACGACTTGTTCTTCAGAAGGTACAGGAGGCACGGGAGGTGTAGGTGGGGTATTTGTTTCAGCTGTATTTTTTGTTGTTGCACAAGAAAGAAGAACTGCGCTGATGGATAAGAAAAGAAGAATGTGCTTTTTCATTTGTCGAGTTTTGATGTTTATGGGTTTGCAAATAGCTTGCCATGACTCAAAGATATTGTTTTTTGATCAGGGAGGATTCCGTTCATCGTCTTGATTTGGAACAAATGAATATCTTTATCAGATGCAAAAGATTGGATTAATTCTCCCGATAATACTTCTTTTTGGATGTGAAACAAAAGAAACGATTCCAGTTGAAGTAGAAACTGCGGTAACAGTTTCACACGTAGAGCGACTCACATTGGATTTTGACGAAGCCAGCCGTCTACTCGAATTACCCTTGGAATGCATAGATGTTGAGTTTCCCAACAAGTTAGGGCAAGTAATAGGGTCGTACAATGATTTGGGTTCACCTGAAGAATTGCACCCTGCATTTTACGGTTGTTTCGATTGGCACTCAGCAGTGCATGGACACTGGTCTCTGGTTAGAATGTTGAATGTTCATCCAGAACTTGAAAAAAGAGATGAAATCATAGAAGGTCTGTTACGGCATCTGTCAGTGGAGAATATTGAAATGGAGATCGATTATTTTGAAGGAACATTGAACGGAACCTACGAGCGCATGTATGGTTGGGCCTGGCTTTTAAAACTGTCAGAAGAGTTGAAAGATATGGACTCTACAGACGGGAAATTGTTGCTCAAAAACCTCTCACCCTTATCGGAATTAATTGCAGACAAAGTGAAGGAGTTTCTCCCAAAATTGAACTATCCAATTCGTGTGGGAACGCATACAAATACAGCTTTCGCAATGACGATGATTTATGATTATGCTGTTGCATTTGACGACACGGAATTAAGAGAATTGGTTGAACAACGAGCACGCGATTATTACATGTCCGATGTGGATTGCCCGCTTTCATGGGAACCTAGCGGATATGATTTTCTATCACCTTGTTTTGAAGAAGCGGACATCATGCGAAGAGTCCTTTCGACTTCAGAATATAAGAAGTGGCTGAAAGAATTTTTACCTCAACTCTCAGATGTTAGCTTCAAGTTGGAACCAGGAATTGTGACGGATCGTGAAGATGGTCACCTCGTACATTTGGATGGGTTGAATTTTAGCAGGGCGTGGTGCTTATATGGAATTGCAGAAACGCTTCCAGAATATGCTCACCTTGTGCCAATTGCAAATGCACATATTGAATATTCACTCCCAAATTTGGTAGGTGACGGCTACGAAGGTGGACATTGGCTGGCGAGTTTTGCATTGCTTGCTCTCAGCAGTAAATAAGTGTCACCTCACTCCCTTCAAACTAGCGAATCATCAGCTTCTTCGAAATACGTGAACCATTGGCTTCAATGACAACCATGTACGACCCAGTTGCATATTCATTTGCAAAAAAGAAATACTTGGACTCACCCATTGGAATTGTTCCATCATGAATCGTCGCCACTAATTTCCCAGTGATGTCACGCAAGGTAATTCGTCCTTCCGCTGCTTGAGCTGTGCTAACTGGAATGCATGTAATCGCCGACGCCGGGTTTGGGAATACATCTGCCACTTCAATAACTGAAAGCTCATCTATTCCAAGCCCTCCGAGCACTTCAAATGCCCAATATCCTTGAGGTGCAACAATAGGTCTAACTTGTGTCTTTCCACTGTTCGAAGTCCCTTCAACATAATAGTAAATTGTTGTCCCAACGGCTTGTGCAGGAATATTTGCCGTCCACGTGTTTCCTACTCCAGCATACGTCATTGGCATAGAGGTATATGGCCCACCAGCAGCAGTTCCGTAGTACATTGTCGCACTCGCGATATTTGAAACATGTTGAATTTCTGCGCTCACCAAATATGGGTTGACATCATCGTACGTGTCCTCTAAAGGTTGATGAACAATCAACATTGGATCTGCAACCCCAATAGTATGTGTTATGCAGTGAATGGCGCCACTCAATTGAATAAGGTTTTGACCGCTGTTATCGACATCAATACCCACGATGTTATAACCAGGAAGCGCCTCTTCCAATGTGCGAATTGCTGTTGTATCGTATTCTTCACGATAGGTAGGTACTAAGACCGTTTTGTTCACGAACACATTATTTGCATACGTTCTGTAATAACCATTGTTATCTGGATAGTTACCACCTGTTGAAGGCGGAACCGTAATGCGGATAACTTTGTAAGGTGTTCCAAAAACAGAATTGAAATTGGACAATACATATTGAAGATTTGCTTCGATTTGAGGACCATCAGCAACCCCAGTTGGATACTCACTCACAAGAAGTGTCTCCTCATCAATGAGTTTCATGTGCATATCAATGTGGTGGATATCGTCATAAGGCAATGTCGTCATTTTGATGTAACGCGAAATCCCCATAAAATCGCCCATTATGTTGTCGATATCTGTTTCACTTTTAACCGTTACGAAATACGGATTTCCCGCTTCGTTTTCTTCAAGAATTAGTTCGGATGCGAATGCAGTTCCTAAACCATCGCTCATCCAGTTTCCACCGGTGTTAACCAAATCTGTTGGTGCTTGCGTTGTTGTGTAAATTGGAATGTTGTGCCACATTGCGTGCTCTTCTGGCATCACATCATCGTCTGGGCGTGGGCGGTTATAAATCCAATCGACAACAAAAAGTGAATCGACATCATTCTTGTACATGGTGTTCGGACCATAATCGCGAATCCAGATACTGTTGTATGGAATTTCCATGAACTCAAGATTGACATCTGGCACACCGTTATTAGACAGCGTATTCTTTACACTGTTCGAATCCGAGCAGGCGATTAGTACGACGCATTCTTCCTGAGCAGCATCTACAATTTGAGATTGAATGATGTTGTATTGATTTGTCCATGTAATCACCAAAGTTTGTACTTCTTCCCATTCGGCTGCGCATCTTAAGTTTCCGCCTGGAGGAGTTTCAATTCCTTTTTGCCCAAATTGATAATTGGAATAATACTGACCCATGATCTTTTTTTCAGCATCGGTCATATACCTTGGAAGAACTTCCTTGTTTTGGCTGTTACGCTCAATTTGCGCAGTTAGAGACGTTGCAACGAGTATTGCAAGGAGAAGTGCAGTTTGTTTCATAGTCTTTTAGCTTAGACCATAAAGCTATGAAATAAAAGTCGGAATTGATTAGAGATCACGTCTTTTGACCACGAAGTAACTGGTTATGACGAACAAGGAAGTCCAACCCAAAGCGGCCAATAACCGAACGGTTTGCGAAAATATGATCGGTTCCTCAAAGTCAGGGTTTTGTCTAGCAGCCATGTCAAGGATCTCCCGAAAAAATGGAAATGGAGTTAATTCGCCGATCACGTTTAAAGGCATAAAAGTGGCAATAATCTCCCCAACCATTAAAGGCATAAACCAACTAAAAAGGAAAGAAACTATGTAGAAAACAATCGAAAGAGCTGACTTCTTAACCAATACGGCAAAGAAAAAGGCAAATGCAAAATAACCTAAAGTTTGAACAAAATAGACACCGATAAATTCAATGCCAGAGAAAAAAGCTGTAATATCAGAATAGACGATTCCAAAAATAAAACCGATTAAAAAAGTGTAGAATGTCACAAATGCTGCTAATACAGTAAAGAAATAAAACTTAGAGAGAATCATTTGCTTTTTACTCATCCCATCTATGATATTCTGTCGCTGAGTTCGAAAGGTAATCTCATTGCAGCTTAGTGTTACAACCAACACACCTAATAAAAGGTTTAGCCAGCTAGCCGTATAGGTGATGTAGTTCCAAACAGTGGGAAAGCCAAACATTTCAGATTTTTCTGGAAAGAAAGGAATCTGAATGTAACTCAGACCAAAAAAGGCCAAAGGAACTAGGGTCATGTAAATGAGTAAAATCACCCAAAACGTCTTGTAGTTTCGAACCTTGGCAAATTCTATTTTCAACAGGTGCATCATCCTTTTGTAATTTCAAGAAATTGATCCTCCAAACTTTTACGCACCTCACGGAGTTCTGAGAGTACAATTCCTTTGTCGAAAAAATACTGATTAATAGAAGTGGTCGTCACGTTTTCATTCACATCCAAAACAACTGTGGCATCTGTTTTCTTGTTAAGACTAGCGCCCTCAATTCCCAAGAGGTGGCCTTCCAATTGGGAAATATCTTTGATACCAATAATAATTTGGCGAGAATCACCGATAACGTCTTCTATTTTGCTTTGACGAATCGCAACTCCTTTTTTGAGAATTACGACATCTGTGCAAACTTTTTCAATTTCATCGAGTTGATGAGAAGCGATCAAAATGGTTTTTCCTTCTTTCGCAATATCAACAATCAGTGTTCTTATTTCTGCAATTCCTTGCGGGTCTAATCCGTTTGTGGGTTCATCTAGCACCAATACCTCTGGATCATTTAACAATGCAGAAGCAATGGCCAACCGTTGTTTCATTCCAAGCGAAAACGTCTTAAATTTAGATTCTCTACGCTCGTATAAATTTACCGCTTTCAGCACCTTTTCAATTCGAGCATCAACATTGTCTAACTGCTTAATCATTGCAACGATTTGCAGGTTTTTGATGGCATTTAGATAAGGATAAAAGTTAGGGGTTTCTAGTAAGGCGCCGATCCGTGCGCGGTTGGCATCTTTCTCCCCATTACCAAACCAAGAGTATGTTCCACTTGTAGCATTTAGCACTCCTAGCAAGATTCCCAAAGTTGTCGTTTTACCACTTCCGTTCGGACCTAATATTCCGAATATCATACCTTTTTCAACACTCAAACTAAGCTCGTCAAGAGCTTGCACCTTTTTGTACTTTTTAGATATTGCGGTTAGTTCCAGAATTGTTGAGCTCAAACCCTTTGTTTTTTTGTTGTGGTTTAAATGTATGTAAATTATGGCGTTGTCAGACGGTGATTAATTACGTACGGTTCATGAACCGCTGATTAGCGGACAAAAGCAAGCGCTTAACTCACTTTTTTCATTGCGCGTCTTCTCACGAAAAAGAAAATGACACCGAATCCAGCACCGACAGCTAACATGATCCATCCAAAGTCAAGATCGCTGCTTGGCTTGTGATTATATCTCAAGACCCAATAATCAGTACCGAGTTTATCATCCATTTCGGTGCGAATAAGCCCAGGTAACGAATTTTTTGACAAGGTGCCGTGAAGCTCTATTGGACCATTCCCAACGCTTAGATTATCGTATGTTTTTTCATAGAATTCAACAATGCAATAGAAAGGATCCGTAATCTTTTCAAGCCTATTTTGAAAAACTGGAACATAGACCTTCGATGTTTCCGAGCTTCCATGGCTTTCCGTCATACCAAAACCTTGGTGATACATCTGCTTAGCAGTAAATTCCACATACTTGCTATCAACAGTGTTGTTTTTTAAATCACTTAGTTCAATGTACGTTTTTGGTCCATAAAGGAGACTTACTATCATCATGTACACACCTACGACGACCGCAATGCCAGCAACAGAACCGAAAACAATTACATACTTGAAGCTTCTGGGGTGTTGCTTCATCAAAAGTTCTAATCTTCCAGAAGGTTTCGCTTCGGGTGGTTTGTCATACTTTTTGCGAAGCAAGCGAAAAATTGGAAAAATGGGAACCATGCACAAAAGATAGGTGATGGCTCCAGTGAGAAAGACTTCATAAGCCCCAAAAATGGACATTTCCAATTCAGCCAAGACCCGATAAAGGCCATGATAGCCAAACACCCAATAGCTGGCGATGCCTAAAAAAGGTGCAGCAACAAGAAAGCGTAACCAGCCTGGAATTGCACGATTTTTTTGTCCGAGTTCTTCGATATTCATAGGTGCAAATATAAGGATTTGAAGATGTGCTTAAATCGATCCAGTCAGCGTAGTGTGCTTATAACCGTTGATTGAATGAGGTCTACCGTTCATTAGCTCTTACACTTTAAAGCAGAGAATTGTGTCAACCTTTGTAAGTTATAATTCGTTGTACTGCAAAGAATCGAATGTTATTGTAGTTTGGTTATTATGAGATTCACCGTCGTATTCTTCTTCTTACTTTTTGCGCTGACCTCTTTAGGTCAACTTTCTATTTCCGTTGGTGCAAACCGAAAACTTGAGGATGTTTCGGAGGGAAGGTTTTTTAAAGCTTCTGAAAATCGTTTTGTGCATGATAGTTATTTTTTCGGTGTGGACTGGCTTTTTGCGGCAAAGAGGGAGGCACAATGGAGAGTAACTGGAGAATTGTCATATTTTGAAAAGTCATTTTCAACAGGAAAATTTCGTTGGAATTCGAACCTATACCCTGATACAATGCAAGGGTGGGAGTCTAGATCGTTTTATGTGAACCAATATGCAGACCATAATTACAGTTTCTTTGGAGTAAAAATAGGTGGCTATGTAGTTCTTCAACGTGGCTGGTTTTCAAACAACGTGGGAGCGTTTGTTCAAATGGATTTTTTATTGAATGAAGATGAGTCTAACCATTTTACGCTAGTCAAAACAACAACAAGTTGGGAGAATGGTGATTTAACGAGTGATATAGTGAGTAATTCGGACATCTTTGATGATCGGGATATAAAAAAGCAGACAGCATGTTTTGGAATCAACTATAGACCACGTGCTACGTTTTCTGAATTCTTTGTAGAACTGAACTTGGCGTTGGGTATAAATTTTTTCCAGACAAGACTTGAATTAAATGATGTTAGCTATCCTGATGAAGGTACTTTTTCTCAACCTACCGAAGACCTTGAGACTTCCGAAGTAACGTATTATGTGGACGGTTATAACCACTCTAGTGGGTTGTTAGGATTGGATTTTACTGCTTTTTTTGAATCAGGGATTAAAGTGGGTTACTATATTAATTGGAAGAAGAAAGATCAAGAAAAGGAAGCCTTAGGCGTAGTCAATCTTCCATCCTCGATTTTCTAATACCCTTTCTAGCGTCACCAATTCTTTTGCTGTGGGGAGCGTTTCCTGAATACGCTCAAAAGTCAGGTTGTTCCCATTCTGAATGGGCCTAAGACCAAAAGGAAAATTGAAGGTGTTACTTGGCATATAGCTTTCTGAAAATGCAATCCACTGGCGTAACAAGTTGATGGATTCATTATCACTCAGTTTAAAATCGGAAGTCTTTACCGAACAAAAGAAGTCGATTGATTCGATTGCTCTTGTGAGGAGAACGTTAAGGCGATTGCGCCCGTTTGCCGTGTTCATTGGACCGAAACGCATATGGAACTCTCCGTCTTCATTTTTTCCATATCCAAAACTAATTAGTAGGTGATCGCATTCATCCCCCTGTACGTTTTCCAAAGCCTTGAAAAAACCTTGATTGTTGTCTAAACGCTCCGTAAGTTGTTGTTGACTTTTTGTTGATAGTTGCGACCAAATACAATTCAACTGTTCTTCCGAAAAAGCAACGACGCCGATTGTTTTGTTTTCGCCAAGTACTTTTTCTAGTGTGGATGCAAGGACTTTAGCTTCCTCAATATTTTGTCTGGAGCTAAACAGACCATTTTCAATAAAATGATGAGAAATTGGCGTAGGAGCGCTATATGCTGGATATGCCTGTAGGACATTGTTGTAAAAATACTTGTTCGAAAATGCGATTAGATCAGGATGGACACTTCGGTAGTGGTGATGCAAGGCTATTTTTTTCCAATGATAACTTGCTTGATGAAGCAAATCCATTGTGTCTGATGCGCCAGATTTAAAGTAAGCACTTGGACCCATTTGGTGTTCATCACCAGCAACCAGAACGCGCTTGCTTCGTTGCAATGTTCCCAGTGCATTTTGCAAAGGGATTTGACTTGCCTCGTCAAAAATGGCGACATCAAATAAACCTAGCTCCATAGGAAAACACTTGGCAAGTTGTGTCGGGTTACTCAACCAAATTGGTTTAAGTAATTGAATCCATTTGCGTGCATCTGAATTGTAGAGTTCACGCAATGAAGGATGACTACGCGTTTTCCCGAACTCCTTCACCAAAATGGATTTTCCTTTACGTAATTCTGCTTTTAACGCTTTCTGTTCATCACTCAATTTACGAGCAGGCGTATTCAACAGTTCGTGATACGAAATGAACGTTGCGTGGAGTCTATTTTCAATGTCTTTGGCAAAAAGAGTGGCTTCCGACAATTCTGCATTTGCAATTGCTGAGACCTTGTCATGAATGTCACTTAATGAGAATTGTGAGAATGCAGGAAAGCGTTCTTTGAATCGTACCCAATGACTGTTTAAAAGTTCCCCTTCCAATTTGCTAAAGGATGCATTTCTAGCAATGGATTGTAAGCTTGTGTCGTCTAGAAGTTGATATTTTACTCGCTGCTCAACAAGCAAAGCCAAGTGTGATTTAAGTTCAGAAAGATAGGTTGAAATCACCGTCGTTTCCTCAAAATGAAAAGTGCTTTTTAAATCGTGATGAAGGGAGTTTAATTCAGAATGAAACTGAGTTAATTTAGCTCTTTTTTCACTTGGAATTGCTTCCAGTTCATTCCATTGATCGTCTGAAAAATGTCCCAGTGTTTGGTAGATTAGGCTGACTTCATTTTCGGGGTCATCAAGGCCTAATTCGCAAAATTTAATAATTATTTGAGAAAAACCGTTTATTTTGTCAATTTCAACACGGTGCAATTCAAGCTCATTTTTTGCCTCAGAAACAGGTAGATTGGAGATTTCTTTCCATCGTTTATTCATTTTCCGCTTCGCGAAAAAACCACCCTTTTCCAATGTAGTTAACAGTGATGCAGTTTCACTTTGAGAAGGCACAATTTTCCAGTGTGATTGATTGGCGTTAATGTGCTCAATTTCCGATCTTGCCTTCAGGTATTTTTTCCGCAAACTCAAAAAACTTTTCTGAGGACGGCCATTTGGGCGGAACAGATCCGCGTACTTTTTGTAGAGCTCATTTTCGTAAATCTGACAGTGTGCCGCCTGCTTCATTACAGTTCTAAAATCACCCCAAGTGTTCAGTTCAAAATGCTCAGTAATTTGCTTCAGTGCGATTTCCCATTTTGCCAAACGCGCATCCAATTGAACAAAATCATCGCTCTTAAGGGTAGCCATTTTTAGATGCCCAATGACAGGATGAAGTTTGTCTTCGTAGATCTTTTCAATGACAGACTTTTGATTAAGAAATTCTGAAATCGAAGAAACTTGACTGCTGTATGAATTCTTTTCAAGATTCTTTTTTTCACTCAACGATCGGAAGCGATGAAATGAGACGCCGCCAATTAATTCTTCCTGAGAAAGTAAATCCAGTGTCATTTGCAAATTTGCTTCGTACTGTTCCGAAAGACGCAAATTATTTATGGGCGAACTTTCAAATGCTTCGAAGTAATCCCAAGTGGTTTTTAATTCGTGAAGAAATGAATGACTGAGTTTGTCAGAGGTTGCAATAAAGCACAATTGGTCTAGTCCAAATGCACTCAGTTTTTTCCGAATGACTTCCAACGCAACGCGTTTTTCTGAAACAAAAATGGTTGTCTTTCTGGCTGCCAAAATTTTTGCCACTACGTTCGTTAGCACTTGAGACTTTCCTGTACCTGGAGGGCCCTGAACAACCAAATTGTTTGATTGCCCTTCTTCAAACACCATTTCATGATCAGTATCAGACGGCAGCAATTTATCAGGCGGTAACTGAAAGACTTCTTCTGCAACATCTGTATCGAAACCGAACAAGGTGTATAGGTGTGGAGCAGTTTCCTCACTTGCTAAAAGATCCTCTAACTCTTTAATTACCTGGTAGCGGTGATGATGAAAATTACCGATAGTTGGCGAAGTATCCTGCCCAACAGTTAAACCGATTTCGGTTAATTTTCTTTCCAAAATTTCAATCAATTCCGTTTCTTCTTCGGAATCGAGATTAAGGAGTTTGGGCGAGTTATTTCGCTCCAGAAAAGAGATTAAAAAAGGATTGATAAAAACTTCCTCATCTTGCGATTCAAACTGAATTGTCTTTTTCAATTTATCTACCGAATAGGTAAGTGGAGTGAGCAAGATAGGCGTATTAACGGCTTTGGAATTAAGCGTTAATTGAACACATCCGCGAGCAAGACAAAGAGAATTCACACCGGATTCTTTGCGTGTTTTGTCAGCTTCTCTGAGAATGGATTTTGGGAAATCGGAAATAGCGAACTCAAGCGAAGTGTGAACTTCAAACAATTTGGAGTTCTGTATATCGGCATGAACGAGAACATCATTCGTATTGAATTGACGACTCTCTTTCAAAAGTTCTGCAATGCTATTTTTTAGTTCATTTTCCAAGAGTATAAATGTACTAAAGAATCCCTTTTCCAAGATGTTGAAAACTTCTATATAAAGGAGTGTTTATTTAATCGAATCACAATTATCGTTAAGGGTTTATTAGAATAGTGATCATTCATGAAGATTACTTGTTATTGGCTGCAATAGAAACTGTGGAGTTCGCCGCTATTTGTGCACGAATCATTTGAGCAACTTCATTGGCACAGCCCCAAGAAAAAGTTACTCCTGCTCCACCATGACCATAGTTGTGAATAATCCGTGTACCCTTTTCCCAATCAAGCCGAACATTTTCTCTTCGAAAAGGGCGGAGCCCAACTCTTACAGGTTCATTTTCGTCAATCTCAGCCCTTCTTAAGGCGGGAAGAAACTCCTTACATCTTTCGAACATTTCTCGAATGGGTTTATAATTATCTAAGTTTATATTGAGGTTCCATTCTCCTTCCTCTGCAAGAGCACCAAGTATGAGTGTGTTTCTCCCGCGTGGCACAATGAAGACAATGTCTTGTTCTCTAGTCTCTTCATCAAAAGAAACGCAGTAAGCCTTGTCCAATTTAGGCGCGTTCTTACCAATATTTTTTATACGAACAAGTGCGCCACGCAAAGGATACATAAATTCGTCTGCAAGAGTTGCTGAACCAAGTCCAGAGCAATTGACAAGGTAGTTACACCTGTAGTCGTCCAGCAATTTATGTTCGATATTGCTCAAGCTTGTTTTAATTTCTCGCTGTTGAATGGTGCAACCCATGGCAACAACTTGGTTCATTAACCATTCCATATAGATGTCGGTATCCACCATTGGTGCTTCGTGCTTGTATGCATCTATTAACCCAATATTCTGATTGATATTCTCGTCCTGAATTATAGTAGAATCATGTTTAAACCCTTTAACTTTACCTTTGAGTTCATTCATTTTTGTAGAATGAAAATGATTTTCCAAAACGGGCTGTCTAAAAAAGAAGCAGACTTCTTTTATGAATACGCCGGTTTCTTCGTTTTTTGAAAGTTCATAAAACTTATCGTAACTGGTCATGCACCAATCTTTAGAACGGTCGAGGGATATTAAGTCACTATGGTAGCCGCAAACTGCAGGCGGCCATTCCCAGAGTGCGCCAGCCACGTTAGATGTAATATTGGGCGAAAATTCTTTCGCAATTATTGTCACTTTATAACCTTCAAGCAACAGAGAATAGGCCGTAGTAAGACCAATTACACCAGCTCCAATAATTAGAACGTTTGTATTTTTCATGTCTTGTTTAGTTTTATTTCACGAAAAAGTTGCTTGACTGAAGCGGGCTTATTGCCCAGAGCAAGGTTATCTATGTGGATGTTATAGATGATTCTCCAGTGTTTTCCTAGGTCAGCGTACGTTTTGAAGAAGGAAAAATTCGGATCAAAAATGTGGATGGGGAGACTATTTGTTCCGTTTACTTCAAGAATTTTAATGTTCTTTCCAAAAATAAGGTCTTCAACATTATTTACTTTGACATCAAAACGTCCAAATTGAAAACCATCAATATTCGTTGCAATCTTTCGGAATGTTTCTAAGAGCTCAGAACAGTATATATGGTTGTAGTTTCTAAATGTGCTATACCGACTTCTGTGAGCGATGTATTCTAATTGGAAACTTTCTCCTTTTTGTAGAATTCTCGTGCGATTAATTGTGGTTAGATT
The DNA here is from genome assembly GCA_905478665.1 of uncultured Flavobacteriales bacterium. Classification (GTDB taxonomy): domain Bacteria; phylum Bacteroidota; class Bacteroidia; order Flavobacteriales_D; family Crocinitomicaceae; genus UBA4466. The sequence continues at coordinate 5,119 of CAJQJL010000088.1, read as the reverse complement.
TTCAAAATTTGCATGATTATATTTTTCTAAGACTAATTCCTCGATCGATTGTTGATTGTTCCCTTGTATCACGGGCATTTCCTTAAGAGCAATGGATGAGATGTTATCTTTTCCACTTCGGGGGTATTTGTAATAAAGGACGCCAAATTCAAGCGGCATATCAATATATTCTTGAAGGATGAAGTCGGAAGGCAGTGCGTCTAAATGAGTTCTTAGCTCTGCCTCGTTTTGAACTTTCTTAACGCCTTTGCCACGTTCTCCAGAATTTGGTTTTAATATAACTGGAAAATGCAGGGCACTGGTTTTGATGCTAGTGAGAATATCCGTTGGAGCAGTATTCTTAGGAAATAGAACAGAAGTAGGGATGTCTGATTTGTTGAGGTTTTTGAAACAGTCAATCTTCGAGCTATTGATAAACCCCCCCATGTGCATGGGAGGATTAACATTCGTAAAAAATGCAAGAGATTTGCTTTTAACACTTAGAAATAAATAGTATGGGAAAATGGGAATATGGAAAACCCAGAATGGAAAACCTTTGTAAGTGAATAATCGTTTTAACATGATATGCAATGCCTAATGTGGGAACGATCAAATCTAGTGGTTGTTAGAGTGAATATCAACGTTACAAATACCTAAAGTTGAAGCGAGAAACACCTGATTTTTTTACGTATAAATAGCACTGCTTTTTTGCGGAAAATACCTAGAACTAAAATGTGTATGGAATTGGTTTGTATCAGCAATTCAATTTTCAAACGCAGTCATTTTTGCTTTGATCCCCAATTTAGAATTCCAAATTTTGTTTATACCAAGACGCTACAATTTTTCAACAGTCAAATCCTTGTCCTGAATAAAATACTTACGATAGAGACTTTTCTTTCGAAGTTTGAAGATTCCAAGAAACCTCCCTTCCCATTCTTTGGGAGACGTTTTTCCGCAGCGGGCAAACAGGTAGCGTTTTTTAAGATTCCCCAAAGGTTGATAATTCAGGTACTTCTTCGTTCCGTCTTTAGTGATTACTTCTGCTACAATGGTTTTGTCGCAACTGTAGCAAGGAAGTTCTGCTTTTACTATGTGCTTTCGTCGTTTTTTATGCGTGTAGCTTAAAACGGTTAGTGGGCAATCGTAGCCGATCGTAACAAAGTTGATTTTGTTGCCACGCATCATTTTGAATTTCACTTTTTTCGTTTTGATTTTACAATCGCAGTTTCGTCCATAATTGGGACAAGGAACTTCAAATTGGTGATAGTCACGACCGTCAATTCGCACTTGTTTAATCTTATTTTTCTTTGGATCTAAATTGCCCCAACCACCATTTGTAAATTCAAATAAATTTGCGCGATTTCCACAGGCATCACATTCCCCAATAGGGAACAAGATCTTAATTGGGTTGTCAAAGCAATCAATTTTGGGACAACCAGGACGATTGTTAATGCCAATCTTAATCATGCCACAACTCGAAAGAGGGATTCCATCATTGGTCATCGTATTTAAACCATTTTCTATTGCTGTTTCTGGATCCATCGTTTCCGCTATTTCTAGGCATCCGTTCAGTTTCAGAAATTCACATTTATTCATAACGATGCGGGTTCCTTTTGGAAAAATTACCGTGGTGTCTTCTGTGCATGGTCTTTTGGTTGTTCTACGCGGCTTCTCTTTCGGAGGAGTTTCTACGGGCTCAGTTTCTAAATCGGGTTTTGCTTCAGGCTTATCCGTATAAGAAATCATCACATTTACCCGCCTGTTTTTACTTTTACCGAGCTCTTCGTCATTCGTTGCTACTGGCAAGTCTTCGCCATGACTTCCTTGGTGAATGTGGCGTTCAAGGACTCCGTTCTTCATTAAAAACTGGGACACTTCATTCGTTCTTCTTTGCGATAATTCAATGTTGTAAAGACTGTCCCCTTCGTTATCCGTATGTCCAGAAATATGAACCGATAAGATCTTTTTATCCTTAAGTGATTCCAACAGTCCATTTAGTTTGAGCTGTTCTGCTTTTTTCAACTGATGTTTGTCAGTGTCGAATAACAATTGGACTTGATCTTTTTTGATTCGATAGCTATCAGATTGAGCATTGTTGAAAAACGCGAAAAGACAGAAAATGGATAGAAGAAGCCTCCGACTCATAGTTTAGTAGTATTGGTTGATAGTATGTATAACGGGAAGAAATTTGATTTTAGTGTCCCTTAGGTCATAATCGGCGAATTATTGTGGGATCAAATAAGTGTATAGTGCGAATCTTAGTACATTTGTCTCTCATAACTATTTGAGTACAATTCAGGAGATGAAGTTCGGAACAAAAGCTATACATGCAGGAGTACATGCAGATGAGGCAACAGGTGCAATCATGACACCGATTTACCAAACGTCCACTTACGTTCAAGAAGCTGTGGGAGTCAACAAAGGATATGAGTACTCAAGATCGCAAAACCCAACACGTCACGCATTGGAGAAAAACCTTGCGGCATTAGAGAATGGAAAGCATGGAGCTTGTTTCGGATCTGGATTAGCAGCGATTGATTGTGTGATTAAAATGTTGAACCCAGGTGATGAGGTAATATCAACGAATGACTTATATGGAGGAACTTTCCGCTTGTTCAAAACGATTTTTGAAAAGTATGGAATTAAATTTCACTTTGTGGGAATGACTGATCCAGCAGTTGTTGAAGAGAAGGTAAATGAAAACACAAAATTGATTTGGGTTGAAACGCCAACTAATCCAATGATGAGTATTATTGACATTGAGGAGATGTCAAACATTGCAAAGAAAGCGAATGCGTGGTTGTGTGTTGACAATACCTTTGCGACACCTTATTTGCAGAATCCATTGGATTTGGGTGCGGATATTGTTATGCATTCTGCTACCAAATATTTGGGCGGACATTCAGATGTAGTGATGGGAGCATTGATTACTTCAAATGATGCCATTGCTGCAGAGATGTACCGAATTCAAAATGCATCTGGTGCTGTGACTGGACCGATGGATTCATTTCTTGTATTAAGAGGAATTAAAACACTACATTTAAGAGTACAAAGACACTGCGAAAACGGAGAGAAGGTCGCTCGCTATTTAGCTGACCACCCCAAGGTAGACAAGGTGTATTGGCCAGGATTTGAGTCGCACCCAAACCATGCTATTGCAAAGAAGCAAATGCGCGGATTTGGTGGGATGATTTCATTTTCATTGGTTGGAAATAGTATGGAACAAGCGCATGAAATGGTCAAGAATGTAAAAGTGTTTGCATTGGCGGAGTCATTAGGTGGAGTGGAGTCTTTAATTGGACATCCTGCAACAATGACGCATGCATCGATTCCAAAAGAGGAAAGGGAAAAAATAGGTGTTGTCGATTCGTTAATACGATTGAGCGTTGGTGTAGAAGATGCTGAAGATATTATTGACGATTTGAAACAAGCATTAGAATAATTTAGATAGTAGAACGCTGCGCTTTTTGGATCAGTTGCAAGCTCCCTTTTAGAGGTTAGATTTTCTAAAATTGAACAAAGTGACAAATCAAACGTCTAAGAGCGAAACGGTCTAACAGCTAGTATTTAACAATAAAATTATGAACTACAGTAAGTTTGCAGTAATTGGTGTTGGTCGCTATGGCTCTACGATTGCCCGTCGATTAGCTGAAAAAGGAGCACAGGTTTTCGCCTTTGACCCTAACGAAGAAAAAATCGAAGATATTAAGCATGATGTTGCCTTTGCGGTGACGATGGATGCAACGGATATGCGTGCACTAAAAACGCAGAACCTTGAAGAAATGGATGCGGCAGTTGTGGCTATCGGTGAAAACTTTGAGGCGACGGTACTGACGTGTGTTCACTTGATTGACATAGGTGTAAAACGGGTGATTGCACGTGCTAGTGGCGAACATCAGCGTTTAATTTTAGGGAAAATTGGGGTAACAGAGATTTTGACTCCTGAAAATGAGGTCGCCTATGTTGTACGTGAAAAACTGTTGAATCCAAATATTGTTTCATTTTTACAACTTCCTGATGATCACGAAATCGCAGAGATTCGTGCACCAAAAGGTGTAGTCGGCAGAACGATTGACGATGTTGGATTCCGAAACAAATACGAAATGACCTTGATCACCATCAAGCGTGAGTATGAAATCACGAAGAACGGTGAAGACTGTACAGAACAGCACATTATTGGTGTGCCAAAGAGTGATATGGAAATCAAGGAAAAAGATACGCTCGTTATTTTTGGTGCAGCAAAGAGCGTTGAACGATTTATTGAAATCAACGAGCGACTGTAGATGTATTACGTAACTGGTGTATCTCGTGGATTGGGAAAAGCAATTGCGCTAGCTCTTTTGGAGAAAGGACATGCCGTTACTGGTATTGGACGCTCGCACTCAATTGAGCATTCTTCATTTACCTTTATTTTATGTGATCTTGGCGATAGTGCGGCCATGGATCAATTGGAATTTCCTGTTCCCGCTGGCCCGATTACCTTGATTAATAATGCAGGAATTATTGGAGAAATAGGACGTCTAAGCGAACAGAACTCCCTGGATTTAGCTGAAGTTCTAGCTGTTAATACGGTGGCTCCAACTGTACTGGCAACAAAAATATATAATCAAGTTTCCGATAAAAACACATTTTCGTTGGTCAATATTAGTTCGGGTGCAGCAAACAGAGCGATTCCTTCTTGGGCAGCTTATTGTGCATCTAAGGCAGCATTGAATATGCTTTCAGAAGCATTCTTTTTAGAAGAGCGAGAACTCGGATTTAGCCCTAAAGTCTATGCCGTAGCACCTGGGGTTATTGATACAGATATGCAAGGACAGATTAGGAATGCATCGGAGGAGCAATTTTCAGCGGTGCAGAATTTTATCGATATGAAGGCCAATGAAGTACTGTTTTCTGCAGAAGAAGCGGCTCGCAAACTCTTGTTGCTATTGGAAAAGCCGTACAATGACACCGTTTTTTCCGATTTAAGGACGGTTTAACAGTTAAATCAGTCAATTGTACACTTCACGGCTGTCAGACAGCAGTTTACATGATAAATTTGTAATTGCGTAAGCCTTTGCGTAATTTCACGTCACAAGACTATAAACTTTCTAGAACTATGAAAAGAACGCTCCTCTCCGTGTTAGGCATGGCTATATTA
>CAJQJL010000087.1 GCA_905478665.1 uncultured Flavobacteriales bacterium | reverse complement strand
TATAGACTTGGATTGACGATGCTCATATCGACTGTTTGGGCACCTAAATCCCAATAACACCCCATGTAATTTCCCTGAATTTCATTTGTCGTCGGGATAAGAGTGTTACTTAAATTGAGTGGCGTTATAATACTGTCATTCACGTAATTCCAGTAATCATTACCTGTAATTTCTTCGACAATCATTGCGAGGATTCCATAATTGGTATTTGAATAATACCAAGAACTTCCAGGAGTGAACAATTCGCCTTGACTAGCACCGCAATAGATGTTTTCTTCGATTGAATAAAAGGCTGTAAGGTTTGCTAGCGCATTCTGTTGACATGTTAAATTATCTGCGGAGTTAGCAATTCCACTTGTGTGATCCAGTAATTGACGAATAGTGACCGTTGCTGAGGACTGTATGGTATCATTGATCAAGGATGGGCGCAAATAGTTGTCGATGGGATCATCCAGATCGAGTAATCCAGCTTCGTATAGCTGTAAAATACTCACGGATGTAAAGGTTTTTGAGATACTCCCAACACGGAACAGGTCTGAGGGTTGAGCAGTTGTTAGGACGGTTCCGCCAGTCATACCAGAAATTGAACTTCCAGTAGCACCAGACCACGTCCACTGTCCTGGAACGTATACTGTCATTACAGCGCCTGGATTCGGATCGTTGGGTAGCGCGTTATCGAGAATGTTCTGAAGCTCATCTTGTATGTATTGTGGCACCTGTGAGAAGCTATAAGATGAAAGGATGATAAATAGTGAACTGAAGATCGTTTTCATAGCATTTGAATAGAAGGCTAAGATACGAAATCTATGGTAATTATTGAGCGTTAGACAGTCGGCTGCTTAGGCGATAAAAATGCACGTGTAAAATGTATCATTTTTTGTATTTTCACGGGCAGATTAAAAATATACCTATGCCTAAAATTCACATCGACAAGTCAATTGTCATCAATAAACCCGCAACAGAAGTTTTTACAAGGATTAACGATTTCAACCACTGGGGCAAATGGTCGCCTTGGTTGATCCTCGAAAAGGATGTCAAGGTAAACGTTAGAGAAGACAGTAAATACTACGAATGGGAAGGAAACATCACGGGTTCTGGAAACATGAGTATTGCCTCTGAAGTGGAAAACACTTCGTTGAACATTGACCTTACCTTTCTGAAGCCGTGGAAGTCGGTTGCAAAGGTCGGATTTCTATTAAAGCCTGAGGGTGATAGTACACGCTTGCATTGGACAATGGACAGTAGTCTGCCATGGTTTATGTTTTGGATGAAGAAGATGATGATCGCATTTGTTGGAATGGACTATGAAAGAGGATTAAACATGCTCAAGGATTATGTTGAAGATGGAGAGGTTCATTCGGTACTCGATTTCAAAGGAGTTGATTCGTACGAGGGGTGTCAATATGTTGGTATTAAATCGACATGTACGATTGACGGTGTGGGAGAGCAAATGAAAACGGATTTCGAACAGCTGATGCCTTTTATGATTGGCGAACATAAGAACAAAATTTCTGGTCCGGCATTTTCAATTTACCATAAATGGGATCCAGTAAGGAATGTTGTGAGTTATACTGCTGCGGTTCCAGTTTCGTCTGTTCCAGAGAATCTTCAAGACAGAATGATTACTGGGTTTGTTCCTTCGACAAAAGTGTTTAAAGTGCATCATACTGGAGCTTATCGTCATGCTGGAAATCCTTGGTCGGCTTTGTATACAAGACAACGGGCGAAGGTTTTTAAAATGAATAAGAAAATTGATCCTATGGAGGTTTATCTGAACAGTCCAAAGGATACACCAGAAAACGATTTGCAAACCGAAGTGTTATTTGCAATTCGATAATTGAGAGATTATGAAAGATGAAAAATGCCCGTGCGGCAGTGATAAAAAGTATAAAGAATGCTGCGGGTTGGTGCATCAAGACATGGTGTACGCGAAAACTGCAGAAGACCTCATGCGCGCACGTTATACTGCGTTTGTGTTGGCTGACGGAGATTTCCTAATAGAAAGTTTCCATGCAGATACGAAGAAGCCAGAAATGAAAGAACAGCTCGTTGCTTGGGCTAAATCAATGGAGTGGATAGGTCTCGACATTCTTCGGACTCGGCAAGGACAAGAAGGAGATGAAGAGGGCGTCGTTGAGTTCAAGGCGCATTTCAAGGAAGGGAGAAAGATCAGGGTACTTCAACAGCGCTCTAAATTTGTTCGCGAATTTGGCAGTTGGAGGTACCATAGCGAGGCCTAGGTAATTGGTGAAATAAGCTATTTAAAGAATAATAGTGCGAAACCTTCAGAACTTTGGTCCTGGAGGTTTTTTTATGCGTGGTTAATTGCTTCTCACAAGGTAAAGCCGCTTGATTTGATCATTCGGTTCCTTACGTTGACGAGGGAAGTCATTAAGTAGGTCATATTCGAGGAACTCATTTAGCCAATACACGCAAATTGTATAAAGCGCAGCGATGGCAGTCGGGGAGGCGTTTATTAACTGAATTGCTTCGTGTTGTGCGTAAGTCGTTTCTCGTTCTTTAGTATCAATGATTTTCCATGTGTTTGGAGCGCTGATGATTTCTATGCAGCTTTTGTTGATGAGAAAGAGCATTTCATTGGCAGCATTCTCCTCAAGCTGTGTAAGAAGGTTGTCAATGGCTTCTTCAAATAAATGTGCCATCTCTAATTTGTCCACTTTATTAGCGTAGAGCATCTTGTCCTCTAAGCAAGTGGCTTTGAGGTTTGCGATATTTAGTGTGCTGAAATCAACAGCTGTTTTGAGTAGCATTTCACTGATAAATGTAGTAAAAGTTTTAAATTGGGGCTTCTATGTGTTACGAGACTTCACAATTGGCGTACAGAATCTACAAGGAGGCAAAACGGATGTATGCATCAGAGGAAGAGATTGCTTACCTCAAGAAACGCTGGGAGGAACTCTCTAAGGGGGATGAGCCGCATTTTTATCATGTGAGTGGATTCAGTCACCCAAAGTTGGCTGCACTTATTTCTGAGAATGGAAAACTCGATATCAACAAGTTTACGTGGGGTTTGATTCCGCATTGGGTGAAGAACGAACTTCAGGCACGTGAAATTTGGAATAAGACCTTAAACGTACGCGGGGAGACTATTTTTGAAAAACCTTCTTTCCGTGACGCTGCAAAGTCTAGCCGTGTGATCATTCCCTTGGAAGGATTTTTCGAGCATCATCATAAGGCGGGTAAGACTTTTCCATATTTCATCAAACGAAAAGACGGTAAGCGAATGCTTGTTGGTGGGCTTGCCAGTGATTGGGTGAATGTTACCACAGGGGAAGTTGAGAAAACACTGAGTATCGTAACGACCAAAGGCAATGCAATGATGTCGGAAATTCACAACAACCCTAAATTGAAAGAGCCGAGAATGCCATTGATTTTGAGTGATGAAGACACTGCGCAGTGGTTGGAGGGCGAAGAAAATGATGCGCAGGCGTTGATTGAACCGAATGTTGATGTTGAGTTCGAATCGCAAACGGTGCGAAGGCTGAGTGGTAAGAATTCTGTCGGAAATTGCGAAGAGGCACAGGAGGAATATCTCTATGATGAATTGATCGAGCCGCCAACCTTATTCTAATTTAAAGATAAACGCCTGAGGGTTCATTGAGTAATTGTACTCAATAAATAGATTACGATGTGAATCTGTAATATTGACGTATGAAGTATACGAAGTACATAGCAGGGGTAATGAAGTCGCAGGGCGTTCCCAATTTGTCTAGTCAGGGATTTGCGATTATTATGAACATCATTCACATTGAGGGTGCAATGGAAGGGCTCAGGAAAATGCAGCAACGTGAGAAGAGTGTTGCTGCGAAACATAAGTATACGGTTTGGCTGGATGATTATACCGTTAAGTTGGAAGGGCTCACATGGAGATTGGAACCAAAGAAGCTTGTGGAACAGATTATTACGGATATTGAATTTAGTGTTTATAAGGATTAGCGGTAGGGTAGAGGGCTGCCCAATCCTTAGGTATCACTCCTTCCAATCAAGATCCCAGATAGGTTCCGAGTTCAATAGATGCTCAACGAAATAATTCCAACGCGTCTTGGTAAAATATTTTTTATGGATTCCTGTGTAGCCATGACGTTGACTTGGAAGGATTAATAAATCGAATTGTTTATCGGCTTTAATTAACGCTTCTGCCAATTTGAAGGTTGCTGATGGATTTACATTGTCATCAATTCCACCATGCACTAGAAGTAGTTTTCCTTTCAGATTTCCCGCCATTGTAACATTTGACTGTTTGTGATAGGCACTATCAACAGGCCAGCCCATATACATTTCAGGCCACCATGCCTTTTCCATTCTATGGTCATGATCACCTGAACTCGCCACTGCCACTTTGTAAAAATCAGGATAAGCT
>CAJQJL010000086.1 GCA_905478665.1 uncultured Flavobacteriales bacterium | reverse complement strand
AAAACTAAAATCGAAGGCTTGAGTGCTGGTGGATCTTTCAAAATCATTCATAGAAAAGTAGGTGACTTTGCTAAATCCTGGGGATTTGGGCTAGACGCTGGACTTCAATATGAAACAAAGAAAAAATGGAAGTTTGGATTGATGGCACGTGACATCACATCAACATTTAATGCATGGGTATTCACGCTTGATCAAGAAACACAAGAAGTCTTTTTGGCAACTGGAAATGAATTACCTGAAAACGGACTTGAATTAACCCTTCCAAGAATCATTCTTGCAGGATACAAAAAGTTTAATCTCGGCAAAAAAGGTTTTTATACTTCTGCTGAAATTGACGTTGATGTTACTACTGATGGTAAACGTAATACTGTCGTTAGTTCAGGTGTGTTTTCAATGGATCCACACCTCGGTGTAGAAGTTGGTTTCAAAAGCTACGTTTCTCTTCGCGCAGGAATTTCCAATATGCAATATGTGAAAAATTTCGATGACAGCCGTTCATTCAACATTCAACCAAATGTCGGGATCGGTCTAAATTTCAAAACCTTCTATCTAGATTACGCATTCACCGATATTGGGGATGCTTCGGTGGCATTGTACTCGCATGTAATTTCTTTGCGATTGAAATTAAACAAACCAAAAGGCGGTAAAAAGGAATGATAAAGGGACTGAGACATATCGTGTTATTAGCATGCCTTTGCGCATCGACTATGGCGACGTCTCAGACTTATGGAAATGAGTGGATCGATTACACCCAAAGGTATTACGCATTCAATGTCTACCCAGAGAACTTACAATTGTATTTCGGTGACGACGATGGCATTTTAGACTTGAACGTCTATAAAATTGACTACAACACACTTGTAAATTCGGGCATTCCTCTCGGAACCTTCACAACTGAAAACATTCAAATTTTTGGTCGTGAAAAAGAAATTCCTTTGCACATTGAGGACGGAGGTGATTCTGCCATGGACCCAGGAGATTATATTCTTTTTTGCGCAGAAAGAAATGATGGCTGGTTAGACTCGACACTTTATGCCGATCCTGACGGAATAGGGAATCCATTCTACAGCCTTTACAATGACACCATTGATTATTTCTTTACATGGAATACGTCCACCAACAACCTTCGGTTTACTGTAGAAACTGATGTCGACTTCGCTTCGTACACACCAGCAGACTACGTATGGTACAAGCGCTGGCAAGGAAATACGGGTCAGTACCAAGAGGGCGAACGCTTATCGCAAAGCTCTAGTTCCTTTTTCACAAGTGGTGAAGGTTGGTCTAGTAACAAGACGAATGGTGCAGCTGGGCACACTTGGAATAGCACCCTCCAACTTTATGATATTTATCAGGGAGCAGGCGCTCCTGATGTCCAACTCCTCGGGATGCAAGTTGGTATCTCCAATGCGGCATTCACGGGTACTGGAAATCACCATGTCGAATGGACTATAGGTCTTTCAGATTATGTTATGGTGGATTCAATTTGGACAGGTTACAAAGGAATTCGGGTTCAAGCAACAGTTCCAAATGCTATAATTCCAGCGGCTCAGCCAGCAAACGTCAAAATTAACATTGTTCCTGACCAAGGAGCCGTAACAGATTATCAATCAATTTCATTCTGGTCCTTTAAATATCCTCGGATGCCTTCATTCAATAATGAAGATAGGATCGAATTCAACTTGGAAAACAATCCTATTGAGTCAAAAATAAGACTTGATCTTTCCAATATCACGTATGATGTACCCGTTGCATTTGTGCTCGGTGATACACCTAGAATGATTCCCGTTGTACCAAATGGAGGATCCTTCTCCGCTTTGATTCCAAATTCAAGCAATGGTGCCGAACAACGTTTTATCTATCAGGACACCTCAACGATTCATCTTGTCACCTCGATGTCACCTGTTGGAATTAACAATGATGGACTTTTTACAGACTTCACAGCACAGGATTTAGAGTCTGCTTTATTAATGGTTAGTCACCCAAGTTTAGATGCTGCTTCTGACGCATATCAGGCACATCGAGAATCTGCATTTGGAGGAAATTACAACGTAGTTCGAGCGGACGTTAATGAGCTTTACCAGCAGTTTGGAGGTGGAATAGAAAAGCATATTAGTGGTATTCGTCGTTTTTCACATTTTGTCTACAACCAATCTACTCTAAAGCCTGTAGGACTTTTCTTAATGGGCAAAGGTATTAAGGAAGCAACAATTGGAACTGACGCAGGAACGCGACGAAACTTAACCTACAATAATGAATCACTTATCCCATCTTTTGGTCAACCATCGAGTGACGTATGTATCACAGCAGGTCTTGAAGGCACCTTAAGTTGGACGCCCTTGATTGCTACTGGTCGAATTTCTGCAAGAACGAATACCGAACTTCAAGATTACTTGGATAAAATCATTCAGTTTGAAACAGAACAGAATCCATTAGACATTTACGATACTCCAAATAAGGATTGGCAAAAACAAATCATTCATTTTGCAGGTGGATCTGACGCAGGACAACAAGTGCAATTTCAAGGATATATGAATGGCATGGAAACTACCGCTTCTGACTCTTTGTTTGGTGCAAATGTTATGCGGGTTTATAAAGACGATAACGACCCCTTAAATCCAGCTATATTGCAAAGCGTAACGGATAGAATTCAGGAAGGCGTCAGCTTGATGAGTTACTTTGGTCATGCCTCGGCAACTGGAAGCGGATTTGAAATAAACTTGGATGAGCCCATAAACTGGAACAACGCTGGAAAATACCCATTAATGCTTGTGAATTCGTGCTACAATGGTAATATCTTCCAATACACGAACTCTAAATCTGAGGAGTTTGTGCAAGTTCCAAATGCTGGAGCGATTGGATACATTGCCTCAACGAACGTGGGTTACGCTAGTCAACTAAATTGGTATTCACAAAGCTTTTACCGAGAGTTCGGCTATCGTTCCTATGGAGAGCCTTTAGGCGAGCAAATGAAACGAAACATTCAAGTACTGGAACCAGTAGCACCGAATACCTTGTACTACGAAACGACTTGCACGCAAATGGTATTAAATGGCGATCCCATGTTGCGAATCAATCACCATGATCGTCCAGAAATAGAATTATTGGAAGAAAATGTATGGTTCACTCCTGAGAACCTCGATCTAACAATGGACAGCATTGAGATGCACATCAACCTTAAGAACATTGGACGTTCTGTTGTGGACACATTCTCAATTGAAATTATTCGAGACTTCCCAGGAACTTCAGTGGATTCCACGTATTTCTTTACACTTCCAAATCTACATTATCAAACAGAATTCACGTTTAAAATGCCCATGCAGGCGAACATTGGTCTTGGATTGAATGCCTTCGAAATTTCAGTTGATTTACCGACCGAAATTGACGAACAATACGATGAAATTGGCAATAACCAAATAGTTAAAACACTTTACATTGATGTGGATGGAATCATTCCAGTCATACCATACGAGTTTGCGGTTGTCCCCATTGACAGTGTTACGGTAAAAGCTTCAACGAACAACCCAATCGCAGATTTCAACACCTACCGATTTGAAATAGATACGATTGACTTTGAAGGAGCTCCAAGCCCAGCACATCGATTTGCCATAGTCTCAGGATATGGAGGTGTAAAAGAAGTAAACCCTTCTGAATGGACACTGACAGGTAATCCAAGTGCTGATGGAACTCTGGTTTGTGAAGATAGCGTTGTTTACTTCTGGAGAGTATCCATTGATGGTGATACGCTTTGGAGAGAAAGCTCATTCGAGCACATTATCAACAGAGAAGGCTGGGGACAGGATCACTTCTTCCAATTTAAAAAGAACAACTTTAGCGGCATTGAATATGACAGACCAAATCGTCACCGCAATTTTATCCAAGATGATAAGCCACTAGAATGTCATGTGTACAATAGCACAGCAAACTCACAGAACAACGCATATTACATCAACGGAAATCAGCAAGACTATGGTGTCTGTGAATATACACCCTCGTTCTATGTTGCCGTTATCGACCCCATAACACATGAGCCCTGGGGCACCCGTTGGACGGCTACCAACGAAAATATGGGGAATGATTTTGGCAATCGGAATGATAACACTGGCTGTCGACAGCGGGTTGAAAACTACTTTATTTTCAACCAGAACAATGGAGGATACATAACGGCTTTCCAGAACATGATAGCTGCTGTTCCCGATAGTCATTATATTCTTATCTACACACCGATGTATGCGGACTACAGTGCGTGGGATGCAATTGACCCTGGACTCTATACAATGTTCAGTGGATTAGGATCAGACAGTATTTATGCTGGTCGTCCAGAACTTCCATTCGCATTCTTCTGTAAAAAAGGAGACCCGAACAGTGTCGTTGAATACTGTGCGGTTGACGCCAGCGATGATTTCATATTGCAAGCAACTCTCGAAGGATATGACAATGTTGGCGTAGAAACCACACCGCTAATTGGCCCTACTACTAATTGGGGAAATGTATACTGGAAACAAGATCCATTGGAAGTAAGTTCTTTAGATTCGACCGTGTTAACGATAAACACCTACGACATTTCTGGAGCTTGGCAATCGAGAATTGACACAGCGTTTACACTGAACGATTCAATTCTGAACTTGAACAATCTTGTAGATGCAAGTCAATACCCCTACATCGATTTAAGTGCATATTACGTTGACACGAACACATTTACGCCTGCGCAAATAGATCGCTGGCATGTTCTCTACTCTCCTCTGCCAGAAGCAGCCATAGATGGATCAACATTATACACATGGTCTGCGACCAACAACAATACGGTTACAGAAGGTGAAACAATCGACTTTGCGGTTGACGTTAAGAACATTTTCACAGTTGATATGGACTCTTTACTCATTGATTATTGGGTTGAGGATGAAAACCACAATCTATACCCCATTACTTATGCACGTCAAGACTCGTTGAAAGTAGGTGAAACATTGCGTGATACAATTTCATTCTCCACATCTGGATTTGTAGGTGTGAATTCGCTCTGGATGGAAGTGAATCCATACGTTAACGGAAGCTTATTTGTGACCGATCAACCTGAACAAGAACATTTTAACAACCTTCTACAGGTTCCGTTTTTCGTTACAGGAGATAGTATTAATCCGATTTTAGATGTGACATTTAATGGAAATCACATCCTCAACGGCGATATCGTTGATCCGAACAGTGAAATTCTAATTACGCTTAAAGACGACAACGAATTCTTGATAATGGATGACGTATCCGATACTACTTTGTTTGGCGTTTATATTACAGACCCGCAAGGAGCACTGCACAAAATTCCATTTGTCGATAACCAGGGAACAACCGTTATGCAATGGATTCCTGCAACATCACAAAACCGTCGATTTAAAATTATCTGGCCTGCAGAATTTGAATTGGATGGTGAGTACAAGTTACTTGTTCAAGGAGCCGACAGAAGTGGAAACATTTCAGGTGACATTGAATACCGTGTGAATTTTGAAATCATTCATGAGTCGACGATTACGAAAATGATGAATTACCCGAATCCATTTAGCACGAGCACACGATTCGTATTCACCTTAACTGGATCTGAAGCACCAGATGATATTATCATTCAAATAATGACTGTTTCTGGAAGAGTTGTTCGCGAAATTACAGAAGATCAATTGGGCATCATTCAGATTGGTCGAAACATTACAGATTATGCTTGGGATGGAACGGATGAATTTGGTGACCCTCTTGCAAATGGCGTTTACCTCTATCGCGTTAAAGCAAGACTCAATGGAGAAGATATCAAACACCGCGACTCTGGCGCTGACCCTTATTTTACGAAGGACTTTGGGAAGATGTATATTTTGAGGTAAACCTTGCTTGATTTTTTTCGATCTTTGCGCAATGAAGCAAGCGCTATTTCTTATTTTTTCCGTAACACAGTTCTTTGCATTCACACAAGATGACAACTATGCCATAGTTGACATTTCCTGGAAATTAGGCGACACAAAAAAAATTGAGACCGTTGCCTCAACCAAAACTTATGTTAACGGTTCACTATTATCTGATACTGAAGTGAAATCTAATTACACAATCTCAGTTGTTAATGTTGGTGATTTTTACACGCTTAAATATCGACAAGCGCTCGACGAATTAACTATCAAAGAATTAGAAAACCTCGAGATGGACACTCTGATTCAGAAGTTGATGATCATTATTACAAAAAATGTTTCTGATTTCGATTACTTAGTAAAGTTTGACCCTGAACTAGGGCTTGCAACTGAAATTATAAATCTCGATAAAATGATTGACGAAATTGAGGGTAATATACCTGAACTTGTCCGCCTGATCGACCCGAGTATTCCTGAAGAAAAAATGTCCATGATTAAAGAGTTGGGAGAAGGCATGATTAACATGATGAAACCTGAAATAACACAGACAACTATCAATTCAATCAACTACACTTTTCAAGGATATTCATTTCCTTTCAGACCAAATGATTCATACACTCAGCAAATCGATTACTATGATGTCAATACGCTTGGTGCACTTGGTAACAAGTCGCTTCCTGCGATGCTAACAATTGAAGCCTCAGAATCAGGTAATCGTCTGAAACTTTCAACAACCACGGATGTTGACAAAAAAGCAATGATTGACGCGATGACGGCTGCTGGAAAAAATGAACAAAACTTCACGCCAGAAGAGGTAACAATTGTCGAAAAAGAAAACTATGAATTTGACCTGAATACAAGTTGGATTCTAACGCACTCTTCACTTGTAGATGTGAAATTTAGAAATACAGTTCACGTTGTGCAAACTTCCCATACCACCTTCAAATAGCATGGTTAAAAAAACCGACAACTGAAAATCGCCGTGTCATCAACGAGTTCAAGAGGTCCTTTCCACTCATCTAATTTTGAAAAAATAAGACTGTTCATATCATCCATGTTCAATGGGTAGTAGCTATGAACAAGCTTCACGAGGCGCTCTGTTCCGAAAAACTCTTCTTCTTCATTCTCCAATTCAACAACACCATCTGTGTACAACACAATCGTTGTGTTTGGACTCAATTCCTTCTCGCCAATATTGATAAATGGAAGTTCATCTAGCATCCCCAAGCCAATACAGCCTTGGTCTAAATCTTCAAAAGTTTTACCATTAGTTATGAAAGGATGATTGTGCCCAGCATTCACATAACTCAACTTACGTGTTGTTGCATCGTAGTGCGCAAGAAAAAAGGTAATAAACTTCTCCCCTTTGGCGCTGTTCATCACTTTCGTGTTCAATTCTTCCATGAGTGCTTTCATCTCGAAACGTTGATACTGAAACAGTGTGCGCAATGTTGCCTGAAAGTTGGCCATTAGCATAGCGGCAGAAACTCCTTTACCTGAAACGTCTGCAATGCAAATTATATACTCATCATCTCCCAAGGGGAAAAAGTCGTAATAATCTCCTCCAACCTCATGCCGCGGTTTGTATTTCGCAGAAATATCCATGCGTTTGTTTGTAGGCAAATCTGAAGGGAACAACAATTTTTGCATCACTGATGCCACTTCCAAATCTTTCTTGTAACGCTCTTGGTGAACATTGATTTTTGCCATTCGTTTATTCTCAATCGCCACAACGATAATATTCGTTAAGGTTTGAATAAAACTCATGTAATTGAGCGCTGTATTGAGATGCTTGCCGTCATACTCCACTCCCTTGACCAACAAATAAGCTAAAGGTCGTTCTTTGTGAAAAACAGGGACTATTACATCAAACTCATTCAGTAAATCGGAATGAGAAGATTCTATAACCGTTATTTCTTTGAACCTTCCAAGTTCTTGCTGAATATCGATTCCAGTCACTTTGCCTTTGTAGCCGATACGAGTAAGACAATTCCATTCTTCTTGTCTATTGAACAGGACAAACTTATCGTAACCGAGCTGTTCACGCACGATAAACTCAAAAAGACGTGTGAGTGATTCAACATTTTGATTTGTGTTGATAGCATTCGTTATTTCCAACAAGGAATTCAGCTTAAAATCTTTAAGCTGGATTTGATTTTCCAAGTTTTTAACGACCTTCTCTAACATCTATAGGTTCTCTATTATTTCAGGCAATTTTTTCAATGCCGCAATTTCTCTAAACTTCGTACGTACTTCACCAGTTGGACTTCCAAAATAGGTTTTTCCACCTGGTAAACTTTTCGCTATTCCCGATTGTGCCAAAACAATTGCTCCTTCTCCAATAATCACATCACTCGCGCATCCAACCTGTCCCCAAAGCGTTACGTTATCTTCAAGAACAACACAGCCAGCCAAACCAACATTCGCTGCCATAAGACAGTGCTTTCCGACTACGGTGTCATGTCCAATATGGACTTGATTGTCAATTTTAGTTCCCTCACCAATCTCTGTTATTCCAGAAACTCCAGCGTCAATTGTGCATAGAGCACCGATTTCCACATTCTTTTTTAGATGAACACCTCCGCACGAATGCATTCGATTATATCCATCTGACTTTTTCTTATAATAAAATGCGTAGTGACCAATCACTGAATTTGGGCCTACAATGACATTCTCTTCCAGTACCACATTGTTTCCAATGACGGCTCCAGGATGCACAATAGCATTCTTACCGATCGTCACGTCACTTCCGATAAATACATTCGGATAGATGATTGCCGATTCATCAATGTGACAATTCTCTCCCCTGTTGGTTGACTGAGGAATGAACGGTGAAAAATGCTTTGCTAATTTGTTGTAATCATCGAAAGGAGCCTCTGATACTATCAAAGCCTTTCCTTCAGGACACTCAACTTCTTTGTCAATTAATATTGTCGTTGCTGCACTATCGAGTGCCTTGCTGTAATATTTGGGATGATCTACAAAAACTAAATCACCATTCTCCACTTTATGAATTTCATTCAATCCAGTAACGGGATGGTTTTCATCACCAATGAACTTACAACCGATCAATTCGGCTATCTCCTTCACAGTTTGCGTGCGCCCAAATTTCATTTACAATAAGTTTAACAAGTAAAGTTAAACCATAAGCAGGTGACCTAAACCATGCACCCAAAATGTTATCCGCTACACTTTGTTAATAGCCACAACGCACTGTTCATGACTTTTTTAAGGAATTATTTCATAAGTTTACACTCCTCCGATTTCGGATCGTGATTCACATGAAGCGAAAAATAAAAAGCAGCTGGATTAGAAACTCAATAAATCACCAAGAGCACTCTCTACTTTCTCAGCGTTTGGCAACAAAGCAGCCTCCAACGTTGAGTTCAATGGAATAGCAGGTGTATCAACAGACCCTACAATTGCAACAGGTGCATCCAAAGATTTAAAGTTATCACGCTGAATTCTACCAGCCAGACCTAAAGTAAATGAAGCCTCAACCGATTCTTCCGTTACCAATAAAACCTTCCCATGACGTTGTGCTACCTCATTTATCTTGTCAAAATCCAACGGATTCAATGTTCTTAAATCAATAATCTCTACCTTCCCTTCATATGCTTTTGCTGCCTCAAGTGTCCAATAAACACCCCTTCCGTAGGTAATAACAACACACGATTCACCTTTATCAATCGCTTCCAAAGATGCCTCTTGTACAACCCGTGCCTTGCCAAATGGAATAATGTAATCTTCATCTGGCTCAATCGACATTGCTCCTTCGGTTCCTGCAATTTTGGACCAGTACAAACCTTTGTGTTCCAATAAAACAATTGGATTCGGATCGTAAAATGCGGACTTGATCAGTCCTTTTAAATCTGCTCCCGTTGAAGGGTATGCCACTTTTATTCCGCGGATATTTGTCAATATTGATTCAACACTAGAAGAGTGATACGGACCACCAGAACCATAAGCTCCAATCGGCACACGAATCACACAGCTGACAGGCCATTTACCATTAGAAAGGTAATATGAGCGGCTCACTTCTGTGAAAAGTTGGTTCAATCCAGGCCAGATATAATCTGCAAATTGCACCTCAACAAATGGCTTCAATCCAACTGCCGACATACCAACCGTCGATCCAATTATAAATGCTTCCTGAATCGGTGTATTAAAAACACGATCATCTCCAAATTGCTGCGCTAAGGTAGCTGCTTCACGAAAAACACCTCCAAGTCGACCACCAACATCCTGTCCATATAACAATGCTTCAGGATGCTTCGCCATCAATTCACGCACTGCGAAAAGTGCCGAATCGACCATTACAGTCTTGTTCTTTCCTTTTGGCTCACGCTCTCCCTTTTCTTCTGTAACAGGTGTTGGTGCGAAAATAAAATCCGTGATTGATTCAGGAGCTGGATCCTCAGCATTTACAGCTTTATCGTATTCTATATCTATTTCTTTTTTTGAATCTGCTTCTATATTAATGATATCAGCTTCGCCAATTCCAGCATCACGTAATGCTTGTTTCAATTTTGGGTAAGGATCACTTTTCGCAGCCTCCTCAAGGTCATCACGATACCATTCCTTTCTAACACCCGATGTATGGTGTCCTAACAATGGCACTTTCGCATGAACGATAAACGGTCGTCGTTCTTTTCGAACAATATCTACCACTTCTTTCATCGTTTGGTACGAAAGATCAAAGTCGCTACCATCAATGGTGCGAACCTCTATTCCCTTAAACCCTCGTGCATAATGCGTAATGTCCTGAGCTCTTGTCTCTGCTGCATTGGCCGAGATATCCCATCCATTGTCTTGTACCAAATAAATAATTGGGTACTGCTTGAGTGCTGCCATTTGAAGAGCCTCTGAGACCTCTCCTTCTGTACACGAAGCATCTCCAAGAGAACAAACAACAACTGGATTCTCACCCTGATAATCTTCTGATAAACCTTGAGTTTCCTTGTATTGAATCCCCATAGCAACACCCGTTGTAGGTATCGCCTGCATTCCTGTTGCCGAAGACTGGTGTGGAATCTTAGGCATATCATCTCTATCTAGAGAAGGGTGGCAATAGTAGGTTCTTCCACCTGAAAAAGGATCGTCTTTTTTTGCAAAAACTTGAAGCATTAGTTCGTAAGGCGTCATCCCAATCCCCAACAAAATGCTGTCGTCTCGGTAATACGGAGACACCCAGTCCTGAGGCTTCAGTTGCATTGCACAGGCGATTTGAATAGCTTCGTGACCTCTGGAGGTGGCATGGACATACTTGGAAGTGACTTCCTTATTTGCCTCATACTTCTCTGCCAACGTCTTTGCTGTACACATTACCTTGAATGCTTCCAATAAGATTTCCTTGGATGTTTTCATCTTCGTATTCTTAGTTTTCGCTTCAGTTACTCCCATCTACTTACTCCTTTTTTCGGTCTCCAAATATACGCAAACGATAGGAAACTTTACTCATCAATTTCAAGTTCAGGGTCTGGTACGTAACTTATCTTTTTTCGCGTGTACTGTCCAATCCCGATTCGCAATTCCAAACTAAAAACATCCCTTTGCATTCTAAAACGACCTGGGATATAGCCGTGATATGAGTTAGACGCATTCAGTTGATAAACATGTCCATGCCCGAATACGTCAAAATTATATTGCAGATCAACACTTAACTCAGAAAACACGCGTCCTCGACCTCCTAACTTATACATAACCCTCACCAATGGACCTATTGCCAAAGAAGATGTTTCACCAGAATAATCCAAATTGGTCGAATCTTGTAATACAATCAATCGCGATTTCTGACTCATGTCCAGGCGATATACAGCACTTAAACCAGCTTGAAAATCCAATTTACCCAAAGACAAAAACCTTCGGGTAACATTTATTTCAAAACCAGGATGTGTCATTCCTTTAAATAATTTTCGATAGCCTTTCGCCAAGAAATCAACCTCCAGATTCGTATAATACTCGCCAAAATTAAAACCGAGGTATACCCCAACAATCCCGAGTCCAAAATTATTTTGCGGATTCACGTTAACAAATCCCCCTTGCTTTATCCCCGCAGAATTAAAGCGGCTTTCAGGATCAATGATGGTCGAATCTTGTGCATGAGAATTCCTGACATAAAATAGCAGAACCATCACAAGGATGGTTCTACAAAAAATATATGGTTTTGATTTTCTCATAAATCGCACCGATCAACGAATGTGATATTCTACTTGTTATGCTCTATCACGTAGTTCAGCATTTTGTCATATAAATGAAGACGATCACTCCCTCTAACTCCATGTTCGTGCATTGGATAAGGGAAAAAGTCTGCCTGAACTCCCAAGCTAACAAACTTTTGTAGTAATGACATATAATGCTGCGGTACAACCGTCTTATCAATTGAACCATGTACCAACAATAAATTTCCTTCAAGATTTCCAGCATGCGTTAACAAGGACGCTGTTTCGTAGCCTTTTGCATTCTCTTCAGGCCGATCCATGTATCGTTCACCGTACATTGCCTCATAGTACTTCCAATCTGTCACAGTTCCACCTGCAACACCTGTAGTAAATGTCCCTGGAGAACGCAACATTAATGACGTTGTCATGAAACCACCAAAAGACCAACCATTGACAGCCAAACGATCTCCATCAACATAAGGAAGACTTTTTAAATATTCCACACCTGAAAGCTGATCTTCAATCTCAACAGTTCCTAATTGACGGTGAATTTGCGATTCGAATGCAACTCCTCTTTCCGCAGAACCTCTGTTGTCGACAGTGAAAACGAGGTATCCTTGCTCAGCAAGCCAATACATCCATAAGCTCGCTCCATCTAACCACGAATTTGTGATCAGCTGAGCATGAGGTCCACCATAAACATAAACCAACACAGGGTATTTCTTTGAAGCATCAAAATTGCTTGGCTTAATCAATCGCGTATACAATTTTGTTCCATCCTTCGCCTTAATTGAACCAATCTCTGCTGTTCCAATTTGATATTCAGAAAGCATATCAGGACTCTCCATTAACTTCTTGACGATTTTACCATTTCCTCCTATGACCCAGTCATTGCTCGCTTGATCATGATTGGAAAAATGGTCATGGAAATATTTTCCATCACTAGAAATGTCTATTGTATGAGTCCCTCTAGCTCTAGTCAAAATCTTAACCTTTCCTTTCAAATCGACTGAATAGATCTGATTTTCCATCGGATTCTCACCAGTTGTTGTATAGAAAATTCGACCATTGCTGTATTCCATAATATCCTTGACAACAAAATCATGTTCTGTCAATTTCTTCAATAGTTTTCCATTGAAATCATAGTAGTACAAATTGTTAAACCCGTCACGCTCTGAAACCCAAACAAATTCATTTGAAGTCTCAACAGGAAAGAAAGCAGGGTGCTCAGGTTCTGTCCAAGTGTCACTCTCCTCCTCAAACAAGGTTCTCACAAATTTTCCTGTTGCAGCATCAAAGACGTTCAACCACATATGATTCTGATCTCTGTTCACTTCTGCAATAAGCACATACTTGTTGTCTGGCGTCCAAGACAAATTAGTTAAGTAATTCTCTTCTCCCTCTCGCGCACTAAAGAAAACAGTCTCACGCGATTTTAAGTTGTAGATTCCAACCTTCGCCTTTTCTGACATTTGCCCAGCCATTGGATATTTAATGGAGATTAGCTCCCCTGGAGTTTTGTTGATATCTAGAAGTGGGTAATCATGTACATCCGTTTCATCCTTCTGATAAAAGGCCAAAGCACTTCCATCTGGGGACCAGAATAATCCTTCCGTGATCCCAAACTCGCTTCTTGCGATAGCCTGGCCAGATACAATGTTTCGGTCCGAATTGTCCGTCACAACAATCTTAAGTCCAGCACCTGTATGCAAATAGACATTGTTCTTCTTTGTGTAAGCAACATTTTCGGTACCGTTGTGAAACTTCATATTTTCAGCTTCTTCATCCAATCCATGGATTAAGCGCCCTTTTTCATCAACCGTATTGTAAGTGTAATATTTACCGCCACTGCTTACCCAAAATTCATTTTCATTTTTCCATTCAAAACCAGAAAACCAATTGAGTTCTGAGCCGAGCTTTGCGTTCAAATCTTGAATGGTCAAAATTTCTTTTGCCTCCGTATCCTTAACCGAAGCTTTCATCAATTTTTGATACCCTTCTAGGTAGGTGTAACAATCTGTGTTCGGCACCCACTGGAACATTGCCAAAGACTGCGGAGCAAATTTTCTGTACTGTTGCATAACAGCATCCTCAAATGTCAATTCCTTCAACTGCCCAAAAGATGCAGTAGTAATTAGCAGCATTACAGCTACCATAAATCGTTTAGTCATCATTGTCGCTTAATTAAGTCATTAAAAAATTTCTCCATCGGTTTACCCACTTCAAAACAGTCTAGAATCAGTTTATCCAAATCGTCGCGAAGAATTACTTCAGGCTCAAATTCGCTATAAAAATACCATTGTTTATTGTAAATCAATGGCTCCTTCTCTGCAGCCTCTTTCAAGTGCTTTGGAATAATCTTGTTTTTATCTCCCTGCAAGCTCCCATACATTTTTACAAAAGCATCATTCGAATAGACTTTTTTGAACTTCTCTGGATTTTCTGCAATCCCTTCTCTCACAGTTAAAAGATCCTCCTTGTCAATCTCGTAAACACCTCCATAAACGCGCAGATACTCTGGTCCGAGTTCAAAATAAACACCATTCACTGCTTTCGACTTCTTACCCTTCGGTGCCACTACTGCAGAAACCATCATCTTATACGGCGTTTTATCTTTTGAGAATCGGATGTCCCTGTTAATTCGAAAAATGCAGTCCTTGGCTTCCAATCCGTCAAAAGCCTTGTCTTTTTTTGCCACCTCTGCAATCAGATGAGCTACAAACGCCTTGAAGGGTTCTCGCACATTCTCCTCATACCGTTTCCGATTCACGTCAAACCAATCCTTGTGGTTGTTTGGTGCGAGTTCGATGAAAAAGTCCAGAAAATCTTGCTTAAAAAATGCCATGGTCTTTTATTTCAAATG
>CAJQJL010000085.1 GCA_905478665.1 uncultured Flavobacteriales bacterium | reverse complement strand
TCATCATAGCTCTCAAGGAAAAACTAGGTTTGAAATCAACGATTGATCTGGTTTTATACGCCGAACGAAACAGGTTGTTCTGAAGAATCACTGTTGTTTTCGGGGCAATACCACCGCGGAAGATCGAGCGAAGTAGTTCCCTAGTTTTAATAGCAAACACTGCTTCTGAAGATCGAACGTTAGTGCTAGGACAGTCTGCTAGGGAATAAAAAAAGCTCAACAAAAATGTAGAGCTTTCGTGGTCCCACCAGAAGAACCAATATCTTTCTAAAGTCCCTTATATATGGGGTTCACGAATCATTCATTTTCTCAGGTTACAAAATAGGTTACAAATTCCTTGTTTTGATTTGCCGAGAAATGGTAGAACGATTGAGTACTAAAGATACTGATTTAGTGTTGATTAATGAAACAAATAGAACTAAATAATATTAGAGAGAATCCTAATCTTGATATACCTTCAATGCTGACTTCAATGTACGTTTAATCCTTGTTCTCAAAACCTTGGGCTCAAGTACTTCCAGTGAACTTCCAAAGCCAAGAAGTAACCTATCGAACTCATAATTCTGGTGAACCTTAACTTGCACCGTAACACTTCCATCTTGATGCTTTTCAATTAATTCTTGAGAATGATGAAGAGGTTTTGTTAATACATATGGTGCATTTCGCCTATCAAATTTCAAAATCACATCCGATATATGATCCTCACTTAATACAGTGACCCCAAAAGTGTTTTTATAGAATTCGTCCCCATCGAAATTTTCATCTAAATAAGAACGATCTAGGTCAAAATCAATTCCCTCAATTCTGTCCAATGCTAAAGTCATTATTGGCTCTCTTTTCTTTTTCTTTCCTACGAGAAACCATCGATTATTAAACTCCTTTAGGATGAAAGGGTGAAAATGAAATACGGTTGATTCTCTTGCTTTGAAAGAGCGATATGTAAGCTTTAAACAGATTTTTTTTAGAATGGCCTGATAAAGTGCGTCCAAGTGTTCCAACCCTTTTAAGTTTTCATTTTTGTCCAGATGAATAATAGACGACTGATTCGTTTTCTCTGTGTATACCTTGTCTTCTAATCTCTGAATAATTCCACCAAGCTCCGAAAACAACGAGAAATCTTTAAACTGTTTTAGCATCTCTACTGTTTCAGAAAGAACATTCATATCGTTCTCAGTCAGCGGAATATTTGTGATCGAATAGTTCTCATCTTCATATTTATAGAACTTCCTATTGTACACTACAATTGGCGCATTATACCCCAACTTATCGCTTCGCATCAATTGAATATCCAACTGAATACTTCGCTTGCTAACATTAACATCCCTATTTTCATATTCGTGTAGGGCATCCGAACATGCTTCTATTAAATTGTCTAAAGTCCAAGTACGATAACTGTTCTGTAGACATTTGTCTATCGTTTTGTAGCGGATAAGTGCATTTTTATTAAGTGCCATTTGATGAAAATAACAACTATTCTTTAACTACGCAAAAAGATTGCGCAGTAGTGTTGAACCTTTGTTTTGTCATCAGGGAAATGGTACTGGAATAAGGGAGTGCCATTTCCCAGCCTCAGGGTTCGAAAAGTGACACAAAGATGAGAATTATGAAAGAAGGAATAAAAATAAACGGAAACACATTGATTGAATTAGGATTCACTCCAGACAAATGGTTTAAGGATGCAATTGAGCACATTAACATCAATCAATTAAACGGAGAAGAGAGAACAGTTTATTTGAAGCAGTTTGAAGCTGAACCAATGATAGAACTTCATGCGGAACCAGTTGAATATTCATTCAACATAAAAGCGGATAATGAGTTAGAGCAAGAAAATATAGATTCAGTAAAATTGACAATGGATGAGGTAATGAAAACACCAACTGTTGTAGCCGGATCAATAATGCCAGATTCATGTCCCGCAGGTCCAATAGGTACAATACCAGTAGGTGGAGTTGTAGTAACTAAAAATGCAATACACCCAGGAATGCATAGCGCAGATATTTGTTGTTCAGTATTCTTGACAGATTTTGGAAAAGTAGATCCGAAAATTGTATTAGATGCTGCACATTCAGTAACACATTTTGGACCAGGAGGAAGAAGTCGAGACGAACAATTTAGATTTCCTTCAGATTTGCTAGAAGCGTTTGAATCTAATAGATTATTGAATGAACAACAAATGATTTCAGCCGCTCGATCTCATCTAGGTACACAAGGAGATGGAAATCACTTTTTGTTTGTTGGAAAGTCAAAAAAGACTGGAAATACAATGATGATAACGCATCATGGATCAAGAGGTGTTGGCGCTCGATTGTATGATAGAGGAATGAAGATCGCCGAAAAGTTTAGAAAAAAACTATCGGAGAATACGCTAAAGCAAAACGCTTGGATTCCATTTGATACCGAAGAGGGTCAAACATACTGGGAAGCATTGCAAGTGATTAGAGAATGGACGAAACAAAATCATTCTGTGATTCATAATGCAACAGCAGAGAAGGCAGGTTTAACAGTTGAAAATAGATACTGGAATGAACACAACTTTGTTTTCAAGGATGGTGATTTATTCTATCATGCAAAAGGCGCGACTCCATTAAACGAGAAGTTTATGCCAGATATCACAGGACCTCGATTAATTCCTTTGAATTTGGCTGAACCAATATTGATCGTGGAAGGAGTATCTGATGCTAACAATTTAGGGTTTGCACCTCACGGAGCAGGTAGAAACATGAGTAGAACAAAGCACAAAAATTCTAAAGCACATCAAACATATGAAGAAGTTTTCGAAGAAGAAACGGTAGGTTTGGATGTGCGTTTTTATTCAAATGAAATTGATATTTCTGAACTTCCATCAGCCTACAAAAATGCTAAGGCGGTAAGAGAACAAATGAATGAATTTGGTTTGGGTGAAGTTGTTGATGAGGTAATTCCTTACGGTTCCATTATGGCTGGAGATTGCCACAAGAATGCGCCATGGAAGGTTAAGAAAAGATTAAAAATGGAACAAAATGGAATTATTCTGTAATAAATGTAATGCGAAACTTACGCGAAGCCCCTTAGATGAGGCAGATCCAAAGACGTTGAACTATACCGATCAAGAAGAATTGTTGCCCGAAGGAAAGTACTTTCTGGCTGAAAATTCAGAGATTCATTTCAATGTGGAGATTACGTATTTGGTAAATACTAAAAGCATGCGAATTATGAACCATTCTGACAGTTCTAAGCTTAGCGGTTGTTGTGGGCCTGGTGATTTGGGAACTTTGAATCAGGTCTGTTCTACTTGCGGTCATGAAGTCGGACTCATCGTAGGAGATTGTTGGATACCGCATTTTATAGGTATATCTCAGAATGCTACTCGTTTAGAACCTCTCTGGTAAAATTAAATACACGATATCTGAAGATTTATTAATCAGAGAAAAGCAACCGTCAGAAAAAAACTACGTATTGTTTGCAGGATCGCAATAGTATAGGTTACTTTTGCATCAGAAAAAAATTAACAAGTTAAAACAAAGAAAAATGATCAGATGTAGAGTAAATAACACACTTATCTCAAGTCGAGGACTTGCGGTAAAATTGCTTTAGAGATCGATTACTTTGTAAGATAAAACTTATCAAGTCAGTTAAAGTCCGAAGCAATTTGTTTCGGACTTTTTTTATGGTGTGAAATTCCAAACCCGGAACGCCAAGATCAATTAGTACAATTTATCAACTCGCTTTGCCGCGTATAAATCCATTTTATGCACGCAAGCGTAAACAATCAATTATGAATTATTCGAAGCCAATACTGGAGTTCAGATAAGGAGATTTCTGGACTCAGAATACAACAAAAAAAGAATAAATGTTGAAAAATGAGACCAGCACATATAAAAGAACAACGAGATAAAGAGGTGCGTCAACTTTGGAAAGAACGAAGAACATTACGAAAAGAAATCTATAATCTTCCCTACATCAAATTAGACAAACCGCTTAGGCATGGTTGGTACAAAGAAATAGTACTTACAGAGAATCTAGATAGATACAAAAACAAAAAAGCTATTGAAGAGATCTTTAAAATGCTCGATACATTTTATTGGGGCAGAACAAAAAAAGAATGTGAAGAGAATTGGAATAATCAAAGATCCAAGCACTTTATTTTTAGGGATGTTCCAACGATTAGTAAAAAACAGTTTAATAGGCTGAGCGAGAAATCAAAGAGACTCTGTACACCTTTTCAGTATCGAGAATATCGGAAAATTAAAACTCGATTCTATATACGAATGCCAAAGAATGCCTATAGAATTAGATATACTAGGGCTTATATAACGCACTTCCAAGTGCACGACCCAAATCTACATAGTCGGGATGCATTTTTGGAACAGAGATTATTATCCCCAGGATTCTATGAATTGAATGAATACAGATATAGAGACAAATGGTCAACGAAAGAGACCAAAAAGTCAAGAGTTAAAATCAAGCAAGAGCTTGGAAGATATAAAAATGCTTCATACAGAAGCTTAAGAATAGAATTATGGGAAAGAAATTAAAAGGGAAAGACCTAATAAAATTAGGCTTCCCGCAGAACAATTCGGTAAATATTGCTCTAGGGCAAATTAACCGTTACAAAAAGAAAGAAACAAAAGAACGAAAATTGGCAGAGGTAAAGTTGGTTTTAATCAATCCTGAAGAATACAGCGGAGATCCGATATGGGGCAAAGTTGCTGAAGCTTTGATCAAGCCTGTTGAGGTAAAAATGCATGCGCTAAAATCTGAAAGATCTCCGTTCTCTATTTTTGGAGAAGAAGATATTGAAGATGAAGCGAAATACCAGTTGTACAATGCGTTAAAATTACCGATCACGGTTTCAGGGGCGCTTATGCCAGATGCACATTCTGGTTATGGCCTGCCAATTGGTGGAGTTCTAGCCACTGACAATGCAGTCATTCCTTACGGAGTGGGTGTTGACATCGGTTGCAGAATGGCACTGTCCATTTTTCCGATGAATGTTTCTTACTTAAAAGGTAAAAAGGATCAGTTTAAGAACATCCTCGCGGAGCATTCAAAATTTGGTATGTACGAAACACACAAAGTGAAGCATGATCACGAAATTTTTTCGAGGTCAGAGTTTCAGGATATTCCATTGTTAAAACAGCTAAAAACAAAAGCGTTTAGACAATTGGGAACTTCTGGAGGAGGAAATCACTTTGTTGAATTTGGATCTGTGAAAGTTACGGATGTCAATAATGAGTGGGGACTTCCCTTAGGAGAGTACATTGGGTTATTGTCTCATAGTGGGTCTAGAGGATTAGGTGCAAATATTGCCAAACAATACACCTATCTAGCCACGAAACAATGTCCTTTACCAAAACAAGTGCAACATTTGGCTTGGCTAGATTTGAACACACATGATGGACAGGAATATTGGCTGGCTATGAATCTTGCAGGTGATTATGCGAAAGCATGTCATGATAACATTCATGAACGGATCAGTAAAGTCCTTGGAAACAAACCAATTGCTAGAATCGAAAACCATCATAATTTTGCATGGAAGCAAATGATTAATGGGAAAGAATGTATAGTACATAGAAAAGGTGCTACTCCTGCTTCTAAAGGTGAGTTGGGAATAATTCCTGGTTCAATGACGGCGCCTGGATTCATAGTAAGAGGGCTTGGAAATGAAGAAAGCCTAAAGTCGGCATCGCATGGTGCGGGAAGGAAATATTCTAGACGAGCATGCAAAGAGCGATTCACACAAAGCGCAATTAAATCTATGCTAAAAACAGCTGGAGTTGAACTGATTGGAGGAGGAATTGACGAAGCACCAATGGCGTATAAGGACATTGAACAAGTGATGATGAATCAAAAAGATTTGGTAGAAGTCGTTGGGACTTTTACTCCTAAAATTGTCCGAATGGATTATTAGTTATGGAAACAAAAACAATACAACTGACTTCAGGAAGAGGTCCTCAGGAATGTGAGTGGGTCGCTGCCGAAACGCTCGCGTTCCTCTTGAAAAAGGCTGATGAAGCTCAAATTTCAGTAGAAATACTCGACAAGCAAGAAGGGAGAACAAGTGGAGATCTACTTTCCGTTTCCATTAAGTTGAAAGGAAAAAAAGTGAACATGTTTATTCAACCTTGGCTAGGATCAATTCAATGGATTGGTCAATCGCCTTATCGAAAGAATCACAAACGAAAAAACTGGTTCATCGGAGCTTTTGAAATTAGCCATAAAGTGTCGGTTCCATTCAATGAAAAGGATGTGACCTTTCAAACAATGAGAAGCTCGGGAGCTGGAGGTCAGCACGTAAACAAGGTGAGTTCTGCAGTTAGGGCTATTCATACACCTACTGGCTTAAAGGCACTTTCAATGGACAGTAGATCTCAATTGCAAAACAAAAAACTTGCATTGCTCAGTTTGAAAGAAAAATTGTCTGCATTAAATGATAAGCAAGTGAATCAATTAACACTAGATAAATGGAATAATCACCTGGAACTACAAAGAGGAAATCCTGTCAAAACGTTTTACGGGGAGAAATTTAAATTAAAAAAGTGAGTGATAGAACCATCCATTTTGGAATGTCTTACGTCATAGCTCTGAAAAATGATTAAAATGAAGAACATTAATATACATAGCATTCAACAGCCCGAGAGTTATCTCTTTATGAATCGCTCGCTTTTATGTGAACGAACTGGATGTTATATGGACTTAATAGTGCGAATTCAATGATGAATTAAACGTAAAAAGAAGTAAATAATATGGCGTCCAATTAAATTGGACGCTTTTTTTTTGATTTTTTTTAAGCAATATGTGATTAGAATAATTTATAGGTAATAAAGGCATTGAAACAAAGAAACAATTGGGAGACAGTCAGTTGGATAAATTGTACAAAACTTGCACTATAGCGAGGTGGAATAATAGTGTCCAAACTAAACCATAACGTTCTGATTACCAATTAATTAAAATCGTTATATTCTTGTGTAATTGAAAAAGAGTTCCCACATTTGCACTGTCAATACAAACGACAACAAAACACTAAAAATTAAATAAACTAAGTAATAAGATGAAACAACAAATGACACATATAAAACAGCAACAAATCCTCTCAGGATTACTGCCTTTACCGTGTTCATTATTTGAGCGATGCTTTAGTTATTCGCCGAGCAAAATTAGTAGAAGAAATAGCACTGCTTTTGAAGACCAAACGAAGTGCAGGGATATGTTGAATTGATTGTTTAGAAATACATAAACACGAATATTCAAGCATCTCCCATAAGAGATGCTTTTTTTTGTGCGCAAAAATTCGGAAGGGCAAGCAAATAGGTGATTGCAGCAGTCTTGAAAACTGTCGAGCCGATAAGGCCTTGTGGGTTCAATTCCCACTCCTTCCGCACTGGAGAGCAGGTAAATACTGGTTGGTTACGCTTGTTTGCTAAACAAGTTCACGACAACGTGATAAGGGTTCGATTCCCTTGTTCTCCGCAAAAAAGACAAGGTGGCTGAATGGTTAAGGCGATGGATTGCAAATCCATATTGTATGAGTTCGAATCTCATCCTTGTCTCAATGATAGAAACAGACCCAAACTCGTTTGAGGGCTGAGTAGATCCAAATTACGACTTGATGAGAAGGCATAGCAATCTCATCCTTGTCTCAAAATACATCTGAGAAGATAACGATGGTTGTTTACCCGCATTGGAAGCGGGAGGTTGCAGGTTCGAGCCCTGCTTCTCAGACAAAAAAGAAGCGAAAGCTTTTGATATGGAAGTGTTGAGCAA
>CAJQJL010000084.1 GCA_905478665.1 uncultured Flavobacteriales bacterium | reverse complement strand
GTTTTATATTTCAAAAAGACCTTTGCAATTTATCAATCTATGAAATTTGGAATCGCTGGATGTGAGAATTGTGAAAATAGAAGTAACTTTTACAAAAAAAAGAGGTTTTTGCGAAGCCTCCCGTTAGTAAGCATGAAAAGCATAATTCAAATATTCGTTTTTTTGATTCTAAGTCCTGAGATAATAGCTCAAGATAGAGAGGTTGACAGACTATGTCTCAACCTTAATTATCAAGAGTTCGCTATGAATGAATTGTTTTCAGTAGATATTCCATTCGAATTACTAGAAGAATTTGACCATGGTAAAAATGGCTTAACGTTGTCCGTTGAGGTCCTTGATACCACTTATTTTCTTAGGAGCAGTTGGGTTTTGAAACGGGATACTGTTACCTACCGAGATGAGTCTGGTAAAATCCTTGGCACAGAAGTGCTGCAAGGAATCGATAATATTTTAGCCAATAAACTGATTATACGAAACAACAGTGATAGCGTGGTGTATGTGCCTATTGAAGATAATCAACTCGTATTAGTCCAAGAAGCTAAAGATCAGGACGGGAATTGGAAGCCAATTGAATATTTCATTCACAGCGATTGCGGAGTCAGTTATTCATCTTTTAATATTCGCCCTTGGGAATCTTGTGAATTTAAAATCGCTAAATATTGTGGAAATTTTACAACAACAATGCGGGTACGAATGTCTATGAATCACCAAATTTATCTTAGTGAAGAGTTCGAAGGATCTTTGAACTATTCTCAATTTACAACTTCAGAGAGAATTCCAACCAAAGGCTTTCTACGAGACAACTTGTTTAATAAAGATGCTTACTAACATGCGCTATGCATAATGACTACCACGATGTTTAAATATACAATATGTGAGCCACTCAATCCTACCATAGTAGATAAGGGCAATGTAACTGCGGAACAATTTAGAAATGTACTTCAAAACTTCCCGTGGATTGATATGCTGCGTGAATTAGAAAATGCGGAAGAATCAAAAGTCTGCTATTCTCCATCGCTTGAGTTGGTTGATCCGAAATCGAATCATTCACTTGCCATTTCTATCGTTGGACCAGAATCCGAATTAGAATATTACATCTTTTACAAACGCCCCAAAACTATCACTAAAAGGAAGTGGTTTAAAACTGTTGAGGTGTTCAAACCGGAATACTTAACAGATAGAACGGGACAATCTGAAAAAGATGTGGAGGACGCATTTAATGCTCTTTTAGAAGGGAATTTTGAATTACTTGAATCACGGTGGGGATGATCAAAGCAAAAGTGATGTGTATAACATCAACTAATAGCCACGGGCTAAACAACTACAACCGAGAAGCCCGCGTCTCCTAGTTGAGAAACGTTAGCAAACATAAAGAATAATGAAAATTAAAAAATCTATTCTCTTAATTGGAATAATTGGATTATTGATTAGCAGTTGTGCAGACAAGAAAGACGGAGAACAAAAAACAACACTTCTATCAAATTTTGTTAGTATTACAGACAATGAAGATAAAGGAGTAAAGGAAGTTTTAGGGTTTTACGGTGGTTATTGTAAATATGCCGTTGGTGCTTCCGCCTCAACTGACAAAGGAAAATCAAAATACTTTGAACTCGAAATGAGTAAAAGTGAAGTAATTGACAGTTACTCGGATGTTGCACAAATGCCAGCATCAAATGTTGCCTACCTATTTTATAAAAACTTAGCAGAAGAAAAAGAAAACTATAATGAAATTCATACTGTAATCGTTTTTGCAGATGGAGATGAAATGACTTTTAAATATCCTACTGAGCAACTTGAAATAGTTCAAAACAGAATGAAAAGCGTTAAACAGATAATTAGCTTAATTAAATCAAAAGACTTTCAAGGAATTAAACCGTTACTAAATGACGCTTCAGTAGCTAAGTATGACAAGAATGAATTAGTTGCTAATATGGAGAAGGTGGATTCAAATTTTGGTGATGTAAAAGAATTTCTTCCTTATGGATTTAGATTTAATGAATTAGAAAATGGAAAGAAATACTTACACATTTCAGGTGCAATAATGAGAGATAAGCAGAATCACGAATTTAGTGCCGACTTTGACCTTGATGCACCAATTGATGAATTACTTAAAATTGAATATAAGCTATAAATAAGAATAACGATTTGCTAACATAGAACTGAGCTGAAAACCAACTAAAATTCTACTTTCCTTCTTCGATAAACGCAGGTTCCGGCTCCCATAATTTCGGGTTTTGTTCCTCACCATACAGAGCAATCATAATTGCATCGTGCTTATCTGTCTTTACCTTTTGTTGCTTCATTTGAATGAAACGTTTCACAACCAGAGGGTTTACTACACTTACTATAAATCCCTTTTCATACAAGTAATTTACAAACTGAATGTGATAACATCCAGTGGCTTCCATCACACAATGATCTTCTTTGCTTAGCAACTTCTTAAAGGCCTTAAATCCTTCCTTGTCATTGCTGAATTGCTCATGTCCGAGCTCTTCGCTGTAGACGTCAAATGTCATCTTGGAAATGTCCTTCAAAAGCAGTGCTTTTTCTTCTATCGTTTTCATATCTTTAATTTTAGGAAAGAACTAGGTACTGGATACTGCTACCTCAAATCAGGTTTGCACACCTTGAGAACTGATCGTATTTGGGTACTGAAAAGAGCGGGGACTGCCTATGTTGACGTGTTCAATGACACTGCACCTAACAGAGTCTTATTCCACTCTTTTGTTCTTTCTTGTTTCTATTAAAAGTAATTGATTGCTAACTTAGGATGTATAAACGGCATTAAAACGACCGCTTATACTACACGTTATGTGTAATTGCTATGCGTATTAAAACAAACTCAAATAACATATCATTGTCTAATATTTGCATATTAAGCTTTTCATTATTTATTGCATCATGTGCCACGTGTCAAACAAGTAATGAACATGAAAGTTTAGCGAAAGAAAAAATTGCGAATAATGATTTTACTGGAGCTCTTGACAACCTTGATATAGCGATTGAAATTAGCCCAAAAGACACAAGTGCTCTATATGTAAGGGGATATGTTAAGATTATGATTAAAGACTATATAGGTGCAATTGAAGATTATAACGAAGCGCTTCTACTGGATTCAACAGATGCTCTCATTTATTTGAACCGTGGTTCCGCAAAACATTATTTGGGTAGAGAAACTGATGCTATAGTTGATTACAATAATACTATTCGCCTAGACTCTAACTTGGCAGATGGCTACATTAATCGCGGAACATCATATAAATACCTAAAAAACCATGCACTTGCCTTATCCGATTTTGAAAAAGCACTTGAAATAACCCCTAACGATTATACAGCTCTGATGGACGTTGGTATTGTTAAGAGTAACATGAATGATAACCTTGGAGCAATTCAGGCATACAATAAGGTTATAGTTTTAAATTCTAGTCATTCTGACGCCTATTACAATAGAGGCAAAGCTAAATATACTTTAGGCTTTTATAAAGAGGCTATTAGTGACTTCAGTGAAGTGATAAATCTGGACAGTAATGACGCCAATGCATTCATGTTTAGGGGATTTGTACATTTGAAATCTGATGACTTGAATAATGCCTGTAAAGACTTTAAAACATCACTTAATCTCGGGCAAAAGGATGCTAAAACCTACATAGATAAGCATTGTAAATAACACAAATAGCATGCTGTAAAAAAAATGGCGCACGATTACACTCGAGAAAAAGCCCTACCTTTCCTAGTAGCAAAACGTTAGTCAGTATGAAGACCAGAGTTAAAACATTAGGATTTATCATTGCAATTGCATCCACTTTAATGTTATCTTGTTCTAGCAACTCTGCCCATAAAGAGTTGGAGGTCGCAAAGCCTCTAACATTTGACTATAACAAATCAAAAGTCCCGAGTTACCTAGCTATTGTAGACAGTCTAAAACCAAATAGATATGTTCCCTGTTTCCGAATGTTTCAAACAACAAACTTTGATTTTGAATTTTGGAAAATAAACGGTGAAGAATCTCAATTCAAAATTGACAGTGTTGCATACTATGAATCGAGAAAAATATTTTTTAACCAAGACAAAGACTTTCTATATTGGCTTTTAAGCTTTAAAAATGATACGGTAGTTGATGCAAAAAAACAGGATAAATATCTTTGGTTCCCATTCATGAATCCATACAGTTCGTACATCTCTAGTTGTTCATTATCAGCTTCAAGATCCAAACAGGCCATTAGTTTGATTTATGGGTTTCTAAATGGATCAGAAATCAATTGTATTGAATGTCGTCCAAGTAATGATGGCTGTACTGAATCGAAATATAAATTTGTAGAGACTTTTCTAAGCAAACATAAAGGAGCTAGTATTGACCAACTTAGGGAAGACTGGAAGCCCGATTAAGGTGTTACTAACAGCACCGATGAAGCATACGGGGCTTACGCTTTGTCAGATCACTTATGGTTGAAAATCTATTTCTATCTTTAAAAGAAAATCGTAGTTTGAAGTCCGTACGACTTCATAGCTGCGGAACATTGGCATTAATTAAGCAAATCCGACCAGAGCACAAATGAAGGGAATTATAGAAGCACTTGTAACACCATTCAACCCATTTTTGGGATACGACAATCTCAATAAAAATGGTAAGATTGATATACAATATTTAATAGCATTCATATTTGTGTTAATCGTCGGTGTTTCTGCTTTTCATTTGCTCAGCCCATTTGTATATCGAACATCGAATATTTTAATAATAAATCGGCTAGGCTTTTTTATCGGACTTGGATTAAGGATAATCATAGTCGCTTACACTTTAAGTATTGTTGTTTCCAAAGCGACTAACTCGAAATTCACATTCAAATTGACTTTTCCAATCGTTACATTAGCAGCATCTACCTTACTTTATCCATTTTTTTTCTATTGGGTTAATCCAAAAACTTATGTTTTAACCGATTCTCTGAGTTTAATTTGGTTTTGTTTGGTCATTGCAATTGGAATATGGAAAAAAACTAATTTGACATTTTTAAAAAGCCTAGCCTTAACAATTATTGCTGTGACTCTGTATTGGCTGATAACTGTTACATTTATACCATACGGAATGAAGATATAATTGACCATGATTCGAGACCAAATCCTGAAAATAATGATAGAGCGAGCTGTTCCATTTTTGAATCGCTTCAGGAAAAAGCCTTATTGGCCATATACTCAAAATGAAATGCGACAACTTCCTTCAGGAACATTAGGGAAAGATGTTGCTGATTTTTTAGATTCTCAAAATTTGACGCTATTACCCAAATATGAAGTCCATGATACGCTTCATGTATTATTGAACTATGGAACCAATCCTAAAGAAGAACTCAAATTGCAAGGTTTTATGATTGGAAATAAATCTGTTACGTTTGGTGGCAAAGTTCTGTTTGGAATTAGTCTTGTTATTAAGCCAGAGTATCTAAAAGCAATAAGAAAAGAGATGAAACGTGGTAAAAATGCCAAATCTATTAAGGGAATTAAATTTACAGAAATCCTAACGCTAGAAACACGCGAGATCAGAACCACTAACGGTATTGATAGTTACTAACAGACCTACACTCCATGCGGGTTTCTGCTTCGAGACATCACTGCCTGCACTACCGCTTGCCTTTCAAAGCTTAATCCCTTTTCATATCTTTATCAACGTGTCAAACGAACCGCAAATATTTACCCTCAGACAGGTTGTTTCTTCCATCCGAAAGACGATTGAAGAACGCTACAATCGTGAATATTGGGTAAAGGCTGAAATGCACAAGTTGGGACAGACCAGAAGTGGGCACTGCTATCCCGAATTGGTGCAAAAGGAAGATGGAAAAATCGTTGCTGAGATGCGCGGAACGATATGGAAACGAAATTTTGAGCAAATCAATGCACGGTTCATTGAGGTGGTAAAAGAACCTTTGAAGGAAGACACTACGCTTTTGATGAAAGTGAAGGTCAGTTTCCATGAAATCTATGGGATGAGCTTGCAGATTTCGGACATCGACCCTAATTATGCTTTGGGTGAACTGCAACGTGAACGCGCAGAAACGCTCAAGCGCTTGCAAAAAGAAGACCTCATCAATGCCAACCAGAAAGTGCCTTTTCCCTTACTTCCGAAAAGGGTGGCCATTATTAGTGCAGACTCAAGCAAGGGACTTTCCGATTTCATGAAGGTTATTGAACAGAATGACTGGAATTATTCCTTCTTCACAATGCTCTTTCCAGCAACACTTCAAGGCGATATGGCAGAACACACCATTATTGCACAACTGGAAAAAATCAAACGCGTTCAAGACCACTTCGACATTGTTGTGATTGTTCGTGGTGGTGGGGGTGAAGTGGGAATGTCTTGCTACAACAACTATAATTTGTGTAAAGCCATCGCTTCATTTCCTTTGCCAGTGCTAACAGGTATCGGACATTCAACGAACCTCACTGTTGCTGAAATGGTCTCCTATCGAAATGCCATTACACCAACCGAATTGGGTGATTTCTTAATTCAGGCATTTCACAATTTTTCTGTCCCCGTAAAAGATGCCGCAAAAAGTATAAAAACGCAGGTTCAGCGCATCATTGATCAAGAAAGAGCCCTATTCATGCAGACTTCACTTTCTTTCAAACATGAAACGCGACAATACTTATCTGAGACAGGTCATGTGCTCATTAACTACGGACGAAATTTAAAGTCGGGGGTAATTTCTGCACTGCAACTCCGAAAAGAGAAAATTGGACGTGTGGAACAACAAACTGCTGGTGCATGCAAACACCTATTTCAACAGCAGCATTCACTGCTTCAAAATTCACTTCGAGAACTTCCTATCCATGGAAAAATGGTGGTTCGGGAAGCGACGAATAAATTGGGACAGCTTGAACAATCTATTCGCTTGATGGATCCGATTAATGTGCTTAATCGCGGGTATTCAATTACTACTTTCAACGGAAAGAGCATTGGTGAAAACAACGACGTTACCACGGGTGATGAAATCGTTACGCGCACGGCTAAATTTGAACTTGTTTCTACCGTGAAATCTAAAGGGAAATCGAACTAGTTCGCAAAGATCATTCGTTTTGTACTAATTACTTTCCCGTCAACAATTAAGGAATATGCATACACGCCTGTTGCTCCATAGCCGTGTTCATAGATAACATCGTTCATTTCGGTTTTCAATTCAATGGGTAGGATTTTGATCATCTTTCCACTCAAATCGCGAATTTCAATGTGCGCCTGCTTGATCTCCGAAGGATTGGCAACATGAACAGAAATAATCGTTGATTCATCAAATGGATTCGGCCGATTCTGGAGCAATTCGTAGCCTGATACAGGAATGTCCAACTCTTCTTTTTCCAGCCACGCGCCATAAATGGACTCTTCTTCTGTGAACAAACTTTCTACACCAGCACTATCTACACTTGCAACACTAATAAAATACCACGTTGAAGGCGTTAAGCTAAGCGTTTGTGTTAAGCTGTTTAATGTGTAAACCGTGTCCCAATCATTGCTAACAGTCCTCAAGGCAATTCTATATTGAGGATATTGCGTCTCCGTAATGATTGTCACATCGATTGTAGTGTCCGAGCTTGACACTTGGTTGAACTCTGGAGTTCTCGGTCCTATTGCCACCATTGACGCAGCGACACCATTAATTACCGCATTTCTTCCTAGGTAATTGAAATCGACAAAAAAGCTATCAATAATTGAATCGTTGTTTGTGTCAATTCCGAGAATATCATCGCTGGTATGTTGTCGGTCTGTATAGCCTGGAGCATTAGAAGCATCACCATGTTCGTTTGCTGACGTCGTTCGTATTGCTGTGAATCCATTCTGACGAAACGGAATGTGATCGCCCCCTCTGCCAATTCTATCTTCACCACTCATTATATGAATCGCCATGGGAACAGCTACCTGTTGAAGTAATTCTTCTTTGTATTCTAATTTAGTGTACCGCGCCAACTGTTTGTGATGAGAAACGCTCCCCTGCGAAAACAAACGCACCGCCAAACTGTCCACATCATTTAAACCTGGGCATGACGGAGAAGAAGAGGTTTCCCCACAGATAACGCCTCCAACTACGTCGTTGTTGAAAACAGCTTTAATTGGTATCTCATTGTCAACCGAATATTGCGCAAAGGCTTCGGCTCCATACAAGCCTTGTTCTTCTCCGATCGTGAGCATAAAGACGATGGTATTCTTATATGTGTATTGACTCATTACCCTTGCCAACTCAAGAACCAAAGCGCTTCCCGTTGCATTGTCTTCTATACCCTGTGCCAAACAATTTAGATCGCACGGCGTATCACATCTACTGTCTAAATGCCCCTCAATAATGATCACCTGATGGTTACTTGTGTCGCTTCCAGGTAAAATTCCAAAAACATTTCGGTGTTGCATCATCGAGCAGATCGCCTGATCAAATTGCAGGTAAGAAACAAGTAATCTATTCTCATTCGCAGCACTGAAAGATGCAAATTTATCAAACGCCCATCTTCGCGCAGCACCAATTCCATTTGTTGTCGAAACGGTATCTGAACCTGTATTTCGGGTAGAAAACTCTCCCATTCTCAGGATGTATGACTTTAAAGAATCTGCATTTACTTCCGCGTTAACTCCTTGTACTAAAGCCGCTTTCGAATCAATAACGACAGATGCTTCATAATTAGCTGGTGAGTAGTTTCCGCGAAGAACTGTATCCGCCTCTGCGTTGGTAACAAAAATATTCGTTTGTGAAAAACCAATGGCACTAAAGCATAGAAAATAAGCGAGTAGACGTAGTTTCATAGTGATCGTTTTTGAGAAAGGTAGCTACTTTTTAGAATAACTGCTAATTTTAACCTGACTTAGCAATACTGGCTTAAAACAGAAAATGATGGGAGAAGAACTAAAATACACAGAGGCGTTTGAAGAATTGCAACAAATCGTTTCGGATATTGAAGACGGTGAAATTTCGGTTGATGAATTGAGTGTTCGCGTTAAAAGGGCTGCAGAGCTCATCAAAATTTGCAAAACAAAATTGACCTCAACGGAGGAAAGTGTGAGCGAGATTTTGAAAGAGTTGGAAGAGCCCGAAGGATAAGTTCTACTCCTCTAACAAACGGCCGATATCGTGAATTAGCGAATCAACAGAAGTTGGGGATGTTCCATCGTAATACCCACGAATTCGACTCTCGCGATCTACAAGCACAAAATTGTTGGTGTGAATAAAATCACTTCCCGCATCTCCTAGGTTTTCTGCCTCAGCTGGTTTTAGTACAAAAAAGGATTTTCGTGCTAGCGAATACAACTCTTCCTTTTCTCCCGTCAAAAAATGCCATTGATCGCTCCTTGCACCGTGCTCATCCGCATATAGTTTCATTTGTTCTACGGTATCCACCTCAGGATTTACCGTAAAGCTCAGGATTCTAAAGTCTTCTTCCGTCTGATACACCTTGTGAACACGTTGCATCTGTTTGTTCATAACGGGACAAATAGACCCACACGTTGTGAAAAAGTACTCAGCTACATAGACCTTTCCATCAACTTCTTGTTGTGTAATTATCTCTCCATCTTGATTCTTAAATGAAAAGTTCCCGATTTTATGCCCATAACCAATTCGATCCATCAGTACTGAAGGGTCTACCATTTCCTCTTCCAGATCGATTGGGTTAATTACAGGAAGCATTTCTTCACCTGGCTTTATCATGTAATAAGTAACCGTAACTCCTACAGTCAGAAACACAACGAAAAAGATCAACTTGTTCATACTACAAAGTTAAGCTTCTAAAAATGATTATTACTTTTAAGACCCAAAGAAAAAGACATGCCAATAAATACAGAATTACTCAATAAAATATGTACAACTCCAGGGGCTCCTGGATTTGAGCAAAAAGTCCGTGAACTTGTGATTAGCGAGGTAAAAGACCTTGTTGACGAGGTAGAAGTTGATAACATGGGCAATGTCTATGCTATCAAACGTGGCAAGGGAGATAAACGAGTGATGATAGGCGCACACATGGATGAGATTGGATTCATGGTTACCCACATCGACGACAATGGATTTATTCGTTTCCATACCCTTGGCGGATTCGACCCAAAAACATTAACTGCACAGCGTGTAATCGTTCACGGTAAAAAAGACATTATTGGGGTTATGGCTTCGAAGCCTATTCACGTCATGACTACTGAAGAGCGGACAAAAATTGCGAAGATCAAGGATTACTTCATTGATACAGGACTGCCAGCAGAAGAAGTCAAGAAAATAGTCTCCGTTGGTGATTCAATTACCCGTGAACGTGAATTTATTGAAATGGGGCGTTGTGTGAATGGAAAATCCTTGGACAACCGTTTGGCTGTTTTTATTCTCATAGAGACGCTTCGTGGATTGAAGGGGAAAAAGGTTCCTTATGATATCTATGGTGTATTCACCGTTCAGGAAGAAGTTGGTATTCGCGGTGCAAATGTATCTGCACTTCGCATCAATCCCGATTTCGGTTTTGGACTGGATACAACGATTGCATTTGACTTGCCTGGAGCCGCGAAACACGAAATGATTACGGAGTTAGGAGAAGGAACAGCCATAAAAATCATGGATGCTTCCACGATTTGTGATTATCGGATGGTTGAGTTTATGAAACAAACGGCTGACAAACATAAAATCAAATGGCAACCCGAAATTCTTACCGCAGGAGGAACTGATACAGCGGGAATTCAACGAATGACTGAAGGAGGATCGATTGCAGGAGCAGTTTCCATTCCAACACGACACTTGCATCAGGTAATTGAAATGGCGCATAAAGACGATATCAAGGGGAGCATTGATTTACTTTCAGCCTGTGTAAAAGAGCTCGACAAATTTAACTGGGATTTTAACTAATGGGGCATGCGAATTGTTATTCGCTACCGAAAAATCAAAATTATGAAACTATACACTACATTATTCGCACTGCTCTTAAGCACATTATCCATAGGACAACAATCTGGGGAACTCGTTATTTTCTCTGACGATGGAGAAAAATTCTATGCTGTTCTCAACGGGATTTATCAGAACTATGAACCAGAAACAAACGTTCGAATTCAAGATTTAACGGATGAGTGGTACAAATGTAAAATCGTCTCTTCTGACAACATCTTTACCATTGATAAAAACATAGCCGTCAAAATGAATACGACTGTTACCTATCGAATCATTGAGAAAAATGGGGAGTATAAGCTCCGCTATTTCACTGAAACTCCAAAAAATGATTACGCTGGTC
The DNA here is from genome assembly GCA_905478665.1 of uncultured Flavobacteriales bacterium. Taxonomy (GTDB): domain Bacteria; phylum Bacteroidota; class Bacteroidia; order Flavobacteriales_D; family Crocinitomicaceae; genus UBA4466. The sequence goes on along the minus strand of CAJQJL010000084.1, from coordinate 7,294 downwards.
CATCGTCTGGTCAATCACATGTCGTTTACCATTCCACTGGTGAAACTCCTGTTTCCATGCAAACAACCATGACAACGACAACCTCTACGACGACAACTTCTGGAGGAATAAACAATGGAGGCGAGTCCGTTAACGTCAATATCAACGTGAGTGAAAACGGTATGTCTACAAATATTTCCGCCAATGATGGAGTATCAACTTCTGGTACAACAACGACCTACTCAGAAACTACAACTGTTACAACAACACAAGGTGGTAGCAACGCTCAAGCGAATATGTACGAAGCTTGTCAACTTGATAATGCAGGATATGAGCGTTTGAAGAACAGTATTGAAGGAGAATCCTTTTCTGACGATAAGCTTCGCGTTGCACGAACTGCGGCAAAAAATAAATGTTTAAGCGTTCAGCAAATTAAAGGGATTGCACGTTTATTTTCTTTTTCAGATGAGCAATTGGAATTCACAAAAGCCGCATATGGAAACTGCTTAAACAGACAAAATTATTACGAAGTTCTCGAAGTCTTCACTTTTTCTTCCGATAAAGATGAGCTTGAAAACTATATCAATACACACTAAGCTTTATTCCGTACGGGCACAAACGCACGTTTCTGGGATCGTTATCACCAATGACGGCTAGAGAAATGCCACAATTGGCGACCCATCATTAGCTTGCTAAACCTGTTTAGTACTACCCTTTCGATTTGTTAAAGTTTTCTTAATTCCCAATGTATGGCACAGCCCTTGCAATTGGGGATAGTCTAATTTTAAATCTTACGACTATGAAAAATTTTACAATGATTTGTGCCCTTATGATCAGCGTTGCTTCATTTGCAGCACACCAAGGAGAGGTTGAAATCCTTTCCAATTCAGGCGAACAATTTTACGTAATGATGAATGGGACGTATCAGAACTACCAACCCCAATCAAACGTCAACATGCGAGCAGACGGAAACAGCTTATCCAATATCAAGGTTTATGCTGCCAACAACAACTTTTCCTTCGATCGTAACATTGTTGTACGACCAAACAAACGCGTAACATATTCAATTGTACAACGTCATGGTCATTACTCATTGCGTTTTCAATCGGAAGTGCCACTTTACAACTTTAACGCTTACGAATCGCAGACTAGACCGCCAGAGTACCATCACGATGATTGTCATACAGCACCTGTATCCTATACTTCATCGAACCCGTACAATTACAATGGAGGACAGGACATGTATTACGGAAGTGCGAATTTGTTGAGCAGCGCAGACTTCGATAATTTGAAGAGTGCAATTCAACAAGAGTCCTTTTCTGACGATAAGCTTCGCGTTGCTAGAGTGGCCGCTAAAAGCAAGCGTTTAAAGGCTCGTCAGGTAAAGGAAATCGCGCAACTGTTCACATGGTCAGATGAACGATTAAAGTTCGCTAAAGCAGCCTATGCGAATTGCATAGATAAGCAAAATTATTACGAAGTAATGCCAGTATTTACTTTCTCATCGGATAAAGAGAAGTTGGAAGCGTTTATTGATGCGCAGTAGAGGAACCGAGAAAGTAAAGCTATAGAAGGGGTCGACAATGTCGGCTCCTTTTTTTGTGAATGGAAATGCTGATTGACTACTTATCGAGTACTTTCGGAATTCGGAAATAATCAGAATCCTTTTTCGGTGCATTTTTCAACACTTCTTCTTGTGATAAAGTATCTTTCGGAATGTCGTCTCTCAGGTTGTCAACTTCTTGAGTCATAAAGATGAGTGGTTCAACGTTCTCCGTGTCAACCTCCGTAAGTTTGTCCATGAACGTAACAATACGTTGTAAATCTTCACGAATTGCTGCCTTCTTGTCTCCTTCAAACTCAAGACGAGCGAGGTGTGCAATGTGATCGATTATGTCATTTGTTATTTCCATAGGCGCAAAGTTAAAAAAAATGCGGATTTGAGAATCTTGAATTCAATCTATGCCAAATGTGGATAGCACTTAAGAAGCGGTTCATTGATCAGGTTAAAGCACTTTTCTTTCAATTCTTGCTGCGTCATTTGTTCGATCTCTTCCGAAGAAATAAAAGGATGTATATAGACATGACTGACTCCAGGTCTAGCTGGACCTAAAATCTGTGTTGGATCAGAAAACAGCTTGTGATTGTTGGTAAATGTCATCGGGACAATTGGAACTTTTAGGTTCTTCGCCAATTGAAATGCGCCTTCTTTAAACTCAATCATTTTTGGATTATCAAAGTCAGGTATTCCACCTTCAGGAAAAATGACCAAAGACCATCCTTTCTTAACTTCCCTTGCCGCCGTTACAAGGGAACGCGCCGATTTTATTGGATTCGATCTGTGAATTGGAATATTCAAGCGTTTGAAGTACGTTTTGATAAGTGGATATCTCAGAATTTCGCTTTTCCCCAGAAAGAGAAAGGGTTGTTTCGACATAATCGAATACAGGAGGAAAATGTCTAGATAAGAAGCATGATTTGCTACAATAATGTATGGTTCATTCGGAATTTCGCTCTTTAACTTTCGTTTCACAAAATAGAAGCAAAAAATGCGAACCGACCAACTCCAAGCCACAAAGAGTCGGAATGATTTTAATTTTCCTTTATCACTAAATAAAAAGGGAACAATTAGCGGATAGAAAAAAACGGCCGTCACCAGAAAAACCACTGCAATATGCAGTTTCCAAAGTAATGACAGTATGCCTAAAACTATCCTCATGCGCCTAATTTACAAATTTAGGGTCTTCGTCTCTCTGCTTCGTGAATATTCGTTGCAAAATCACTAATTTCGCTTGAAATTTAATGCACTATGGCTCGAATTTTAACAGGCATCCAAAGTACTGGAACACCGCACCTCGGAAATATCCTTGGAGCCATTGTTCCTGCCATCGAAATGGCAAAACGTTCTGAAAATGATTCCTTTCTATTTATCGCTGATTTGCACTCACTTACGCAAATCAAAGATGGGAATGAATTACGGGAAAACACATTGTCAACAGCTGCTACTTGGCTTGCTTTCGGCATTGATCCTAACGATACTGTATTCTACCGACAGAGTGATGTACCCGAAGTCACCGAGCTTACGTGGTACTTGATGTGCTATTTTCCATACTCACGCTTAACACTTGCGCACGGATTCAAAGACAAATCAGATCGTCTTGAAGACGTGAATTCAGGTTTGTTCACTTATCCAATGTTGATGGCCGCAGACATTCTATTGTACGATGCAGAGGTTGTGCCCGTTGGAAAAGATCAACTCCAACATTTGGAAATGACCCGTGATGTAGCTCGAAGATTTAACAATCAAATGGGTGATACCTTCGTTCTTCCCGAAGATAAAGTTCAGAAGGACACCATGCTTGTTCCTGGTACAGATGGAGAAAAAATGAGTAAATCCAGAAACAATTTTCTCAATATTTTCTTGCCTGAGAAAAAATTGCGAAAACAAGTCATGGCGATTGAAACGGATTCCAAGGGCCTCGAAGAGCCAAAAGATCCTGACGCATGCAATGTTTTCGCACTGTATCGATTGATGGCAAATGAAGCGCAAATCGCAGAAATGAGAAGCAACTACATTAATGGTGGATACGGCTATGGACATGCAAAACAAGCCCTTTTCGAACTCATTGTTGATGTGTATGGTTCGCAGCGTGAAAAGTATAAATACTTAATGGAGAATCCCGCCGAAATCGAATCAGCTTTGAAGATTGGCGCTGAAAAAGCACGTAAAGTTGCGCAGGTAGTACTGAAGCGCGTACGTGAGAAAGTCGGATATTAAGCGTTTTAGCCCGCTATTTTTTTTATTTTTGTTTAATAACATATATACGTCATGCGTTACACTCTATTTTCAATTTTTGTTCTTGCTGGGTTAGCTTTTACTTCTTGCTCAGATACTGAAACAGATGTTGACAGCCTAGTTGCCGTTGGAGGGAAAAAATATGGTGGTGAATTCAAATTCATGTCATCTGAGAAAATTGCTTCTCTTTTACCTACGTCGTCAGCTGATCAATATTCTTCACGAATAATTGCTCAAATTTACGAACCTCTACTTCGTTTGGATCCTGAATCCATGAAGGTTGTTCCTGCCGTTGCGGAAAGCTTTACGGTGAGTGATGACGCGAAGGTTTATACATTCAAAATTCGTAAGGGAATTAAGTTTCACGCCGATGACTGTTTAGATTCAGGTCACGAACTGGATGCACACGATGTAAAGTTTACACTCGACATGGCATGTTCGGGGCTGGAGGAAAATCACATCGGATACTTATTGATCAACAAAATTAAAGGTGGCGCAGATTTCAATAAGAAATCATCAAAATCACTTCCTGCAAATGGCGTTTCAGGTGTTAAAGTTGTTGATGACTACACGGTAAAAATCACCTTAGAGAGTTCTTTCTCAGGGTTTGAAAATGTACTAACGCATTCGAGTTTGGGAATCTTCCCTAGAGAAGCTTGGGACAAATACAAGAATGAAATTGATAAACACGCAGTAGGAACAGGACCATTTGCATTGGAGTCTATGTCAGACGAAAAACTTGTTCTAAAGCGTAACAACAATTACTGGAGAAAAGACGAGTTTGGAAATCAACTGCCATTTCTTGGAAAGGTTATCATGACCTATACGAAGGATAAGCGAAGTGAATTATTGGCATTTAGAAAAGCTGAAATCGACCTCGTATTGGAAATTCCAGCTGAAGAAATTGAATTCATCCTTGGGTCGCTCATCGAAGCGCAGGAAGGAAAAAACATTAAGCATAAGGTAGAGTCAGAATCAAGTATGAGTATGACCTACATCGCTATGGCAGTTGAAAGCGAAGAGTTTTCAGATGTTCGGGTTCGAAGGGCATTCAATATGGCTATCAACCGAGATGATATTATTGATTCCTGGTTAGAGGGCGAAGGTTGGGCAGCCAACAACGGCTTTGTTCCGGCAATGAAGAACTATCCAACGGAAAGTGTGACAGGACATTCATACAACCCTGAAAAAGCAAAAGCATTGATGAGCGAAGCGGGTTATGCGAACGGGAAAGGTTTCCCAGAGCTTGACTTCTATGTTAACACCGTTGAAGGATCTACAGTCCACAAGATGGCTGAGGCGTTTGCTTCTCAAATTAAGCAGAATATCAACGTACAGCTTAACATTAAACTGTGTACGATCGATGAACGTGCTGAGGCTGTTGCAAGTGGTAAAGCCAAAATTTGGCGTGCTGGTTGGATCGCAGATTATCCAGACCCTGAAAACTTCCTAGCGATGTTCTATGGTGGAAACATTACAGATCAAACATCGATGATGAATGCGTTTAAATTCCAAAGCGATGCATACGATGCTATTTATGAGAAAGCACTTTTAGAGTCGGATCCTGAAAAGCGCACTGCGTTGTTTGTGAAATGCGACCAAATGGTGATTGACGAAGCGGCATTGATTCCAATGATGACGGATGATCATATTGTGATGCTCAATGCCCGTGTAAGAGATTTCAAGGCAAACACAATGGAGAGCTTGAACCTGACGGAAGTATTTATAAAAGAACCTAAGAAACAAGATCCACAAGAGGAAAAATAATTTTGTGGTGATCGATATTGAAACCGACTTTAGGGTCGGTTTTTTTTATGCCCTAAGAACTTCGCGAACTATCTCGTACGACTCCAGTTTATCGAAGCGCGGCACGTGAATTCTGAAATACTGAAGCATTATTTCCAACGCTTCTTCTCGATCCGACTTTTGCGTCAACTCGCTATTCTTTCGCTCAATTAACTCTTTGATTAATACAACGGCGTCGCCTCTGTAGGTGCGTTCAATTGGACTTGATGAGATCTGAAACACACCAGCATCAAGGTTGAAGACTGCAGCCGCTGGATCGTCACACAAAGGTTTGAATCCCAAAATTTCACTGCAACCAATTAAGAACTCCAAGGGAAACAAGGTAACATTCTCTCGCTCTTCCAAATGGACAACCCACTGTTCAATAAAATCAAAGAATTCTTCGTCTGCCTGACCTAGCGTGACACATTTTCGAAGGGTCTCTGCCATAAAAAAGGCAATGGCTCCCTTTACCGGATCGAATTGAAAGGTTTGAGGGCGGACACTTTCAACACTCGTTAAATTGAGTAGCTCACTATCCCTTCTTCCATAATAACACAGTTCAGAAAGTGACATTGCAAAGATGTTGTGTGCCTTCTTTTTTCCACCTCGGAAGACGAATTTTTGCAAACCGTTTTTTTGCGTGAAAAATGTAACGATTAAACTGCTATCGGAGAAGGTTGTTCTTTGTAGAAATATTCCTTTGTCTGTCGACTTCATATACGCTCCGCTATTAAGCGTCTCTAGTTTACAACAAGTACTTTACCGACCTTTCTACCTTTGACTTCTGGATCATTTGGTGCTGTCCAAATCAAGTAAACGCCCGTTGTTACTTTTTCTCCTTGCAAAGTGCGACCATTCCACGTTGCTGTTCCTCCGTTGGATGTCGTTTCATACACAAGGTTTCCAGCGATATCGGTTATTCTCACATCAGAATCGTACTTGATTCCTTGAATTGTAATCGGTCCGTCGAAGTCTGGACGCGCTGGATTTGGAAACACCGTAACCTCATCGTAATTGTTTTTCCCAATACTTGCATCTGTTCGATATGAAATCAATCCCTGATCTGTTACGATAAAGAGTTCTCCTGTATTCTGATCCAATTCCAAATCGAGAATGTTATCTGAAATCAACGGTGAATTTTCTACTGTGTGCTGCTCGATAATTTCAAGTCCATCAGCAGAAAGCAAGATGATTCCAGCATTGGACGTTCCAAACCATTTTCTATTTGCGCCATCAACCTCAATGTCGGTGATATCCGTCGCCCCAAGAACGTACTCCACATTTCCTTCAAATTCCAATTTAATTCGTTGGGCATTGTATTCTCCATAACCCGCATCAAATGCACCATTCGAGTTGTACAAAACTGCAAATCCATTGTCCGTACCAATCCAAATTTCATTGTCAAAATCAACGGCAATTGCATTCACCTGATTGGACGGAAGTGCTCCCGTATTCTCTCCAGAGTTCAACAACACATATTGATCATCTGAGGCGGTAGAAATGGTCTCTTGGTCTTTGTATCCAAAAAGTCCAACACCAGTAACAGCAAACCACTTGTTTCCATTGTCATCAATGACGAGATTGTCCGTATGCTTACTTTTCGAAGAGGTTCCTGTGTTAAATTCATACCATAAACCATCTTTATCCATTACCTTCAAAGGACTGTTCGAATAAGCGTTCACCACCCACAGATTTCCTTCGCTATCGTAAGAAAGATCACTGATATAGGTC
>CAJQJL010000083.1 GCA_905478665.1 uncultured Flavobacteriales bacterium | reverse complement strand
AAATTTTCAATTCTTCGCTCCGAAAAGGAATTCAGATCAACATTGAAATAATGTGATCCTATGCAAAGTAGAGATCTCTGCTGAAGGAGAATGATGAATTGAGACGAGAAATCAATTCTTTGTATGATAGATTGAATCAAGCTTTTCAGTTTTTGCTAGAGAAAACCGATCAACTTCATCAAAAAGAAGGGGATAGACAATCAATTGGTTATTGAATGCACAAAAAGCGTATTTTAGAGCGTTTATAGTCTGTAAATAATAGGGGATGGAAAAAATGAATCTGAAACAAATGATTATCATCGGAGGTCTTTTTGCCTTTGTGACAATCTTATTTCTTACTCCTAAAAATGAGGACGCAACATTCTGGTATTCCATCGCAGTAGGTGGTTTGATGGTAACGTTTTGGTTGTTTGAAGTTGTTCCGATTTATGTCACAGCCTTATTTCCTTTCATTTTTGCAATTCCTCTTGGTGTGCTTGAACCTTCTGACTTGACATCAGCTTATGGACATAAATACATTTACCTGTTCTTCGGAGGCTTTATGCTATCGCTGGGACTAGAAAAATGGGATGTGCATAAGCAAATTGCTGAGCGAATAATAAGAATGGTAGGGACTTCAAAAACTCGAATTATTTTGGGCTTTTTAATAGCAACGGGATTGTTAAGTATGTGGATTTCAAATACAGCAACGGCCTTAATGATGCTTCCAATGGCAATGGCAGTGCTTTCGAATGTTGAGCATGAAAAGAAATCAAGATTTTCCGTTTTTCTACTGTTATCCGTTGCGTATGGTGCTAGTATTGGAGGTATGGCAACACTGGTTGGTTCTCCTCCTAATATTTTAATGGCTGGACTGCTGGAAGACAAATATGGTATTACTGTAGATTTTTTAACATGGATGAAAATTGGATTGCCGCTCAGTTTGATTCTTCTGACAGTTGTGTTTTTATTTTTCTATCTACTATTAGGGAAGGAGCGGAAAGTCGGTGTTCATGAGGTAGAACATGAGAGAAAGCCTTGGACGGCTAACCAGAAACGGGTAATGGCACTTTTTACGGTAATTGTTCTTCTCTGGTCTTTTCGAACGGTGCTGACCAAGTATACAGGGATAAACTACTCTGATGAAGGAGTAGCAGTTCTTGGGGCGATACTGCTCTTCTTCTTACCAGGAGCAAAGAAAAGCGAAAAGTTGATTGAGTGGAAGGACACAACACGACTTCCATGGGGGATTTTAATTCTTTTTGGAGGCGGTATGGCTCTTGCCAAAATGCTTGAAATTAATGGGGTGATTGAACAGCTAAGTTTGGTCTTTCACGAATATGCAAGTGCTCCTTTATATCTACTGTTGGGGGTACTGGTAATCATTGCAATCTTTGGTACTGAGATCATGTCAAATATGGCTCTAGTTTCAGTTTTCGTGCCTGTGGTAGCAGAATTTGCGATTGATACAGATTATTCAATTATTCAATTGTGTATGCCAATTACGCTTGCGGCAAGTTGTGCTTTTATGCTTCCAGTAGGGACACCACCAAATGCCATCGTTTTTTCTTCGGGGCTTCTGAAGATAAACCAAATGGCAAGAACTGGATTTGTATTGAACTTAATCGGTGTATTTATTGTTGTTATGTTCTCGTTGATTTTTATTGGATAATAAAAAAGAGATGCGACAAACGCACCTCCTTTCCCAGATTTGATTAACTATTATTTCTGTACTACAAAGCGAAGGGTCTGAACTCTTTTGTCTAGATGAACCTCTAACATATAGAGTCCGTTAGAAAAAGAGCTCGTTGATATAATAAGTCTTCCATTTTTAAAAAGTGTATTCAATTCGATTTCTTGTCCCATTGCATTGAAACATCTTATGTCCGCATTTTGAATGTTCTTCCCTCCGAGGTTGAGTTCATTTTGAGCTGGATTTGGATGAAGAATGAACTCTATGTGCTTGGTAACGAGATCTATTCCTTCTATTGTCTTTGTTCCGTCATTGTCGACTTGTGTTAATCTATAGTAGGAAGTCCCTTCATAGGGCTTAGTGTCTATCGTTCGGTAATTATGAAGTGTTTCGCTATTACCTATGGCTTCAATATTGTCAACAAACGCCCATTGGTCGCCAGAAGCGCTTTTTTCGATGGTGAAATAATCATTGTTAAATTCTGAGGCTGTGCTCCACATAAGATCAACATCGCCGTTGTTGTCCAACTCAGCGTTAAATTCAATGATTTCAACAGGTAAAGGGATGGCAATGGAGACTTCAACTTCTAAGTTGAATGTAGGGCATCCAAAGAAATCGATAGCCATAGTATAGGTTCCTGCATCTGTTGGCTGCGCATTTGTGAACAAGTGATTGGTGTCGGTTGAAAGGCTATTGCCCATTGGGTCTAGCCATTCATAATAAATGCGCGAGTCATCGTTCAGAATATCGGGAAAATTATTTGTTACAGCGAGTGAAAAGTTGCTTCCAGAAGGAATAACTATATCAGGCGATTCAGTGAAAAGGATGTCTTCAAATTCATCTTTGTTGAACAAGAGCATTTCTGTCCCGTCAAGACCATCACCGTAGCCGATTGTTCGAAAGTCAATTTTCTTCTCTGAACAATCAGGGTTTAAATAAATGGCATGTACTTCTCCTGGATCAGAATACCTTCTATCCGTCCGTCCGCCTTGAAACTGAACTTGTGTTTCTAGAATTGATGTCCAAGTGCGATCTCCCTTAAATGAGTTGTTTGTGAGTGTTAGTTGGGCTTCCTCTCCGTGGTTCTTGTGTTCAATGTACATTCGTCCGTCAACAAGCGATTGCGTTGGACTGTAAATTCCTCCGATCAGTCCTTTGTTCGTCCACGAAATAAAATTGTCGCCCAATAAACGATAGTAACTATCTTGAACTGAAGGACCACTAGGATCGTTGAAGGTGATGTTGAATTGAAAAAGTCCTGATTCATTCATGTTTAACTCAACGCGTTGATCGGGCACTGTTCCTCCCTGCGAAACGATTGAAGGCCACATATTCACCGCGTTTGATGTTGATGTATAAAGGTTCTGGCTGCCGATAGCCCAGGCGCGTTTTCCACAACCTGGTACAGCTGTGCAGTTATCTTGCTCATGATCTCTTGTAAACATCGGTCCAACATAATAGGGGTTAGGCCCTTGGTTAGGTCCGAGTAATGTTCCTCCTGCAAACGGTCCACCGTTGTCCGTTACCCAATGTCCATTATTGAAAATGGGTTTACTACCCCAAGTCGTGTTATTCCAATTACGTACAAAATCAATCGTTCCAGGGACATTGTTTAATTGGTGTGTCCATGCCCAGTTAGCATTCGCAGCACCATCAGGCACTTCATTTGCGCCTGCTTGATCTGACGAATTCCAACGCCATTCTAGACCATTTGAATGCGTCTCCAAGAAGTGAATGCGATTGTCGTGTTGAAACGAATTCCAGCTAAGCGAAGCAAATGAAAGCATGAATACTTTCTTTCCTGGATCAATGGTACAATCAAAAATGTACTGCTGATCAATCCATGTGAGGGCAGGGGTGCGCTCTATTTGAGGTTTAACAGTAGCGATAAGGTTCGCTATCATTGTTCTATTAGGAACGGCAGAATGATCCGTATTTAGCGCGGCATAATAAGCGGCATTGAAGTTTTTAAAGAAGTCTGGATCTTCGATATAGATTTTTCGCATGGCAGCGGCGCCTGTTCCGTACCTAAGCCAGTGACTGCCTGTTGCAATATCGCTGGAGAAATAATTTTCTGTTGTCAATTGACTGTGATTTTGAAAGTCATAATCCCATTCGAAGGGCATTCCTCTTGCATGGTTCCAACGGATTCTAAATTCTTCACCATTCCAGAAGTTGGGATAGAGTTCTGCAAAGCGATTCATAACAATGATGGCAACAGCTTCCGCCATTCCTTCCTCAAACCCGCTCAATTCAGGATCGTAATGCCATTCATCATTACTGGAGAGACCAACGTTGTCGCGATACGCATGCACTAATTCGTGAACCATCAAAC
>CAJQJL010000082.1 GCA_905478665.1 uncultured Flavobacteriales bacterium | reverse complement strand
CTGCAGGAACACATACAAAGTTCAACTTCGGTAAGTTTAAAGCAGTATTGAATGGATATTATCAATTTGGTAGTGCATTCACAACACCTCAGTCTGATCATGGCGCATACTTATTAGGGTTGGATTTGAATTATCAGGTGGCAAAGACATTCTCTGTTGGTTTAGGGTATGAAACACAGTCTGGTCGTACACAAACAGACACCTCTTCTGCATACCTTGGAGCTTCACAGGCATTCAATCCATTCTTTGGTACAAACCACAAGTTCAATGGACTTATTGACTACTTCTATGTAGGAAACGGACATGGAAATGTTGGATTGCAGGATGCTTATTTGAAATTGAATTTCAAGAAAGGTATTTGGTCTGCAGGATTGAATGTACATATGTTCATGACTGGATTGGGAGTAGATGTTTACGATGCCACGCGCTACAACACTGCGCTTGGAGCGGCAACTACTCAAGCAGAAATTGATGCGATTCAGGCAGGACAGTACACGGACTATACACTCGGAAATATGCTCGGAACTGAAATAGACTTCTCTTTTGGAACAAAAATCAACAAGTCGGTAGCAGTTAAAGCTGGTTACTCACACATGTTGGCTTCAGAAACGCTAGCAACATTGAAAGGTGTAACATATACTTCAGGTGCTGATGCTGGTTTGGGAAGAACAGACCAGATGAACAACTGGGGATATGTTATGGTAATTATTAAGCCAACTTTCCTCAATATTAAAAAGGAAGAAAAGAAGGACTAATCAACACTTCTGACTACTCGTTTTAAGTTATAATTAAGGCTGTCTCCTCTGAGGCAGTCTTTTTTCATGACCCCGTTTTTTTGTGCTTCATTCAGTAAATTCGTAAAAATATGATTCATATCATTTTTCATACTGCGGAGTATACCGTAATTTACCACAGAATATAACGGTTACAACCGAACAGGGTATGAAAATAATTGACAAAAGTACAGGAAAGAGAGTTGGAGCGGTCGATACTGAGACCAAACAGCACAAGAAAAAACTAAAGGATGAAGATCCTATTCTTCGAAATGTGGATAAGGATGAAAATCTTGAAGAATTTTCTGCGATGGATCCACCAGATGCCTACAATAAAAGCAGAATGGTTGGCTCTGACTACAAAAGCATGCATCCCTTTATTCAGGGGCTCATGGATGAGCACAAGGAACTTGTTGGTAAAATTGATGCTTTCGATAAAGCACTTGTCACCTTTAAGGAAAGTGGATTCGTCTTCACAAAAGAAGCGAGCAACTCCTTCAATGTGTTCTTCAATTTCTTCGACAACCATATTCAACCGCACAATGAAAAAGAAGAACGCTATTTCTTCCGCATTCTTCACGAACGCCTCATAGAGTCTGGTGAACACGGAACAGGGGAAATCCCTGAAACTGCGGTAGATTTGATGGAAGACGACCACAATAAATTTATACAACTGTCCTCACTTGCGTTTAATTTATTAGGTTTGGGTTCGCGCCTTCGTGATATTGAATCCAAAGCCATTACATTTGATTTAGCATATAATAGTGGAAAAGAATTGACAGAGCTCTTAAGACTTCATATTTTTAGAGAAGATGAAACGCTTTTTCCCCTTGCGCAACAATTGTTGACGGAAGAAGATTTCGCAACATTAAAATGATAGAAACACAAAAAAATATCGTTGATAAATTCGGTCGAGTTCATGACTATTTGAGAATCTCGCTAACTGAGCGCTGTAACTTGCGTTGCTTCTACTGCATGCCAGAAGAGGGTATTAAGCTCAGAGACAAAGCTGAATTTATGTCCGCGGAAGAAACGCTAGCAATCGCCCAAACTTTCGTCGCTATGGGCGTAAAGAAAATTCGGTTGACAGGTGGAGAACCCCTGATAAAAAAGAATGCTGAATATTTGATTCGTGAACTTGGAAAACTTCCCGTTGAGTTAGCAATCACAACCAACGCTGTCATTATTGATCGGTTTATCGACGTGATGAAGGAAGCGGGAATAAAGGCAATTAACGTCAGTTTAGATTCGTTGGTTGAAGATCGTTTTAATAAGATTTCACGAAGAAATTATTTTGTGGAGATCATGAAGAACATAGATTTGCTCTTGCAGAATGATTTCACAGTAAAAATTAATGTTGTCGTCATCCGAGGAGTGAATGACGATGAAATAATTGACTTTATTGAGTGGACAAGAAACACCGCCGTTCATGTCCGGTTTATTGAATTCATGCCATTTGATGGAAACAACTGGAATTGGGAGAAGAAAGTTTCTTACGAAGAGATTCTCACAACAACCAACAACCACTACGGCAAATCACAGCTATATAAAATTGAGGATCAACCAAATGATACTTCTCGCAACTTTCGCTTGCTGGAAGCCAAGGGTACTTTTGGTATCATCAGTTCGGTGACCAATCCATTTTGTGAATCCTGTAACCGTATTCGCCTCACTGCAGATGGTAAAATAAAAAACTGCCTATTTTCTCAATCCGAAACAGATCTATTAACAGCATATCGTAACAATTTAGAACTGGAACCAATCATTCGTGAATCCATCTCTACCAAAGAGAAAGAACGCGGAGGAAACGAAAAATTCAGTGATGAAATGGCCGAAACGCTAAAAAATCGCTCCATGACAACAATAGGAGGATAATTATGCACACAATTATTAGTAAATATTGCTCAGAAGAATGGCAGGACTTTGTAAAGTTCCACAGCCAACAACTCTCTTATAAGGCGGGAGAAAATATTTTCAATATCGGCGATCCAACAGAAGGTTTGTACTTTATCAGTTCAGGAAAAATTAAAATTCTAACCACTGGGGTTAACGATACAGAACGAATTATACGTCTGGCTACCGATGGCGACATTCTTGGACATAGAGGATTTGGTGGAACGTGGGAGTATTCTATCACTGCCACTACCCTAACCCCTACTGATGTTGTTTTTATCCCCATCGAAATTTTCAATCAAACAGTGAAAGCCAATGCTCAATTTGGTTTCTACATGATGATGTTCTTCGCGGAGGAATTGCGCGATTCTGAACGACTGGCAAAATTACTTCCCGTAAAAAACCTTGTAGCCTCTGCGCTTTACACAAATTACAAAATCTTCGGCCTTGAGAAAGGAAGCACCACGAAATTGAGCTTTACGCTTTCACGTAAGGACATTGCAAACAAATCAGGGACAACCTATGAGTCTGTGGTTCGATCGCTTGCCGAACTAAACAAGGATGGCATCATTAAAATTGATGGTAAAGCCATTCACATTTTGGATGTAGAGCGCCTGAAACAAATGAGTACGCACGCTACCTGATTAGGACTCCTGAGCCTTTTTTATATGATCTATTTCTCGTTGGACCACAGCGGGCATCAAAGCGTATTTACAATGTGGTATTAACGCCTTTATCATCGGATAAGCAATCAGAAAAATGCAAATAAACAACAAACTCCCTGCGACAATAAATATAGCATAATACGTAGAGGATTCAGCATGCATCACTCCAACTTGCCCGTCTGGATTATTCGCCTCCCAGATAATTTTGAAAACTCCCATCGCGATCAATGCAACCCAGAAAATAAGCAGCGACAAATTAAAGAGATAAAATACAATCTTCTTTGAGCGATTGAACATTTCTTTTCCATTGACTTTTGTGACAATAAAGGAAACCGAGGCAAATAAGACACACGTGTTGATACCTATCGTTGTACCCATCGAGTGAGCCACTGTAATATGCGTACCATGAGAAAAGTAATTGAGTGCTGGTATCGACATTAACAGCGCCATAACAAGGTTCACAAACACCCAGAAATCACTGGCAAGTATAAAGCGATAAACCATAGAATATTCTTGTTTATCCTTCTTTGTCAATGATTTGCTCCAACTGTACACTATTTTAATAAAGATGATCCACTCAGTCATGCTTATTCCATAAGCTACGTAGCGCACCCAGGGAAGCGTGGGAATAATATATGTATGGTGAGCCCATCCAAACATCAAATTCGTTAGTCCAAGAAAGAAAAAGAAAAATGTTGTTCTTCCTCTGGCAATATTGACATCGTTGCGAATCTTAGTCATAAGAAACATGGCGGTTCCATACACCAACATATTCCAACTCCCGACAAACGAACCATAGGACTTCCATTGCACGGTAACATCCCGAATGTAGTCGTCTCTGAAATGATCAAAAATCCAGAAATTTGACTCTGAGAGATGAAACATCATGAAGATGATTCCAACAGCCCACATCCAAAGATAGACAGGCCAGTTCTTGATGGTATTCACAACACTCTTAAAGTAATTGACAGCAAATAAAAACCAGCCCAATAAAATCGGGAGCATCAACAAAGGATTAAACACAAGGTACTCCCTTCCCCCCATTTGATTGGTCAAATAAGAGCCCGCTATCCCAAAGGCTATGACTATAAAAATGATGAAATGAACAGTAGCCAACTTTGTTGAGTACAACTTAATTTTTTCGACGCGCCCTAAATAAAAGTAAACACCACCTGTAGCCGTTAAAATGATCCAACTAATCACAGAAGTGATATGCATAGGACGCAACTGATTAAACGGAATATACTCTTTTAAAAAGTCTGGGATGATATACACCAAAGAAGACAAACAGCCGATAAAAGCCCCAAGGATCAACATGAACAAGCCTGCAACCACAAAAAATAAAGAAAAGTTCTTTCGCATAGCTTATTTATATTCTATTTCTACCCATCCATCTTTTCCAAACTCAGCATCCTTATTGGGATAGTATCCAGTGTTATCGACATGGATTAAAAAGGCAACGAGTTGCTCTTTCTCTCCTTCCGAAAAATTGAATTTTGGCATTGATTTCGTCCCGCTATTCACAAAATACTTTACGTACTCGGGACCTTTATACTCTTGAGAAATCACATTGGTTAAATCTGGTCCGAGATACCCTCCTAAGCCATAAATTTGATGACAAGCAGCACAGTTATTCTTCTGCCACAATTGTTCGCCAGCCAGTGCATAAGGAGACATTGTCAACACAGATGAGGCACTTTCTTGCGTGTAAATAATGACGTTGTAAATGGTAAAAACGCTTACCAGCATACTCATTATGATCACATTTTGCCTTTTTTTGGATTTCAAATAGCCTCCTCTTTGCTGCGAAGATAAGGTAGAGCTCCCCGATAAAGGATGATACTAATCATACGAAAAGCCACTGTACAAACACTTTTTTTTGCATGGAAGATCAGCAAGCTATGAGGTATTGGGCTGATGTGAATCATAGAATCCATTCATTCATCCAACTAATTTTGGAGGCGTACTACAGAATCAAAACAATGAAGAAAGAAATTATCAGAGAAATTAACGATTTGCGTAAAGAAAAGAACGCCGTAATCCTTGCGCATTATTATCAAAATGATGCAATTCAAGATCTTGCAGATTATGTTGGCGATAGTTTGGGGCTCTCACGACTAGCAGCTAAAACAGAGGCCGACATCATCGTTTTCGCAGGTGTTCATTTTATGGCAGAAACAGCAAAGATTCTTAATCCAACAAAAAAAGTCTTACTTCCTGATTTGGATGCAGGTTGTTCTCTTGCCAATTCATGCACTACTGAAGATTTCACAAAATTCATTTTCGAAAATCCAGATCACATCGTAATTACCTACATCAATTGTTCAGCAGAAATAAAAGCACTTAGTGACATCGTTTGTACATCTTCTAACGCTGAAAAGATCGTAGATTCCTTACCAGCAAATCAATCATTGATTTTCGCTCCAGACAAAAACCTTGGCAGCTATATCAATAAACAAACAGGACGTGATATGCTTCTGTGGGATGGAGCTTGTATTGTACATGAGGCATTCTCCATAGAAAAACTATTGAAGCTTTATGGTGAGCATCCAGACGCAAAAATCATCGCACATCCAGAGTCGGAAAAACACATTTTGGATGTCGCTAACTTTATCGGGTCTACTGCTCAAATGATTGATTACGTAAAGGATCGACCCGACGAAAAGTTCATCGTCGCAACAGAGGCTGGAATTCTTCATAAAATGAAGTTGGCTGCCCCTACAACACAATTAATCCCTGCCCCTTCAAAGGAAGACAACACCTGTGCATGCAGCGAATGCGGTTATATGAAAGTGAATACATTGGAAAAATTACGTGATTGCCTCAGAGATGAAACACCCGAAATTATCATTCCAGAACAAATTCAGATTAAAGCTCTGAAGCCAATCGAGCGCATGCTTGAACTTTCGTAATATGCAAACTGACTTTCTAATTATCGGTTCAGGTCTGGCTGGACTAAATTACGTCATCACTGTCGCGCGCAAGAATCCTGACAAACATATTCTTGCCGTTACCAAAGGTAATGAAGATGAATCAAACACCAAATATGCTCAAGGCGGAGTTGCCATCGTTCATAAAAGCACGGATTCCTTTGAAAAGCATATACAGGACACACTCATTGCTGGTGACGGGCTTTGTGACGAAGAAATCGTAAACATGGTCATCAATGAAGGACCAAAATGCTTGGAAGAACTAATTCAACTAGGTGTCAATTTCGACAAAGATGATCTTGGAAATTTTGACCTTGGCAAGGAAGGAGGACACTCCGAAAATCGTGTAGTACACTTTCAGGATATCACTGGACATGAAATTGAGCGAAGTTTAATCAGAGAAGTAAAGGAGCTCAAAAACGTGCAATTACTGGATCATCATTTCGCACTGGATCTCATCACGAACCATCATGCGGAGGTCAAGGAAACTGAACTTTCATGTTACGGTGCTTATGTACTCAATCAACGAACGAATGAAGTCATCAAAATCCTCTCAAAAATCACCTTTCTGGCAACGGGCGGGATTGGTCAAGTATACAGTCACACAACAAATCCACTTATCGCGACAGGTGATGGAATTGCCATGGCTTACCGTGCAAAGGCAGAAATACGAGGGATTGAATTCGTTCAATTTCATCCAACCGCCTTGTATGAACATGACGTATCTCCTACCTTTTTGATTTCAGAGGCCGTTCGTGGATTTGGTGCTAAGTTGAGAACCATTGATGGCAAAACATTCATGGAGAATTACGATGAACGTGAGGAACTCGCTTCACGTGATATTGTTGCGCGCGCCATTGACAGTGAACTTAAAAAACGTGGAGATCAATACGTATATCTTGATTGCACTCAGCTAAATGAACACGAATTCAAAGAACATTTCCCGAACATCTATGAAAAATGTTTAAGCCTAGGCATTGATCCATTGAAACAACTAATTCCTGTCGTTCCAGCGCAGCATTATCTCTGCGGAGGAATTCACACCAACACATGGGGAGAAACTGGTATCCGTAATTTATTTGCCTGTGGAGAATGTGCTCATACAGGGTTGCACGGAGCAAACAGACTTGCATCCAATTCCCTATTAGAAGCTTTTGTATTCTCAAAACGATGTGCTACACGAGCGTCGGAACTGATCGAAACTGTTCCACTCAACTCTGCTATCAAAAACTGGGATTCGAAAGGAACGAGTACACCCGAAGAACTAATACTGATTACCCACAACCGCAATGCTGTGCAAAACATTATGTGGGATTACGTAGGAATTGTTCGTTCCAACAAACGACTGAAACGCGCTTTAAAACGACTGGAGTCCATCTATTCTGAAACAGAAGAACTGTACAAACGATCAACCCTTTCTCCCCAATTGTGTGAACTCCGTAATTTAATCACGGTGGCTTATCTAATCACGCAACACTCATTGGAAAGAATGGAGAATAAGGGTGGATTTTACAAAATTGACCTTGATGACTGATCTAGCTTGTTCCTTTTCTAATCTTTCTCGTTATATTCAAAAACCAAGCATGCGCGCAATCACTCTACTCCTCGTTTTCAGTTCTATCGTTTCCTGCACCTCACAAGTGGAGAGCAACCCTATTGAGTCAAGGGATGAAATTTTCGCAAACACACCTACCGAACCAGACCCAAGTATTATCGACACAGTAAAACTCGGAATCAACTTTACACCAGAAGGCACTTACAATAACACCAAACAATCCATTCGAAATGCTGTTGCACGTGGAGAAAGTTCTGGTGAGGATCTTGAAAATTACATCATCAATCAAATCATTCCATTTTGGTACGGCACTCCTTGGGATTTCAACGGTTATACAGCCATTCCCAATGAAGGAGAAATTGCTTGCGGTTATTTTGTTTCCACGACCTTACTTCACGCAGGATTGAACATCAACCGTTATCACCTGGCACAGCAAGCAGGATTAAACGAAGCGAAGTCTCTGGCGATCACAGATGATAACTACGAAACCATTTACGGAATTGAGAACTTGGAAAAGGCCTTGAAAGATCGATATACAGATGGACTGTACTTCGTTGGTCTCGACAGTCACGTTGGTTATTTGTACATCAAACACGGAGAGTATTACTTCATCCATTCGAACTACATAGATGACAAGGTGATGATTCAAAAAGCAATGACTGCCGAGGCGTTTCAGAGCAACATTTATGTGATTGCCAATATTACTACCAATGAAGAACTTCTAAAGAAATGGCGAAACCGTGAAGTGGTCAAGGTGATTCGCGAATAAACTACCATATATCTTAAACTAACATGACGTTGCTCATAGAATGAATTGCTAATAATTTTGAACTTTGCATTCTTATACCCACAGCATGCCAACTTTTCTCTTTAGCGAACACATTTTTGGCCCAATTAAGAGCAGACGCCTAGGATCATCACTCGGAATCAACTTGCTTTCAGTGAAACAAAAAGTCTGCAATTTTAATTGTGTCTACTGTGAATGCGGGTCTACGCACCCATTGAAAAAGAATGAACGATCCTTTGTAGACAAAGACCTTCTGCTATCAATGCTGGAAATTCGATTGCAGGAGTGTATCAATGATTCTATTCCGATTGACACAATCACCTTTGCAGGAAATGGTGAACCTACACTCCACCCCTCTTTTCTTTCCATCGTAAACGAAATCGTTCGGCTTCGGAATAAACACTTTCCTGAGGCAAACATTGCCGTATTAACCAATGGAGCAACACTTAAAAGCAAACGCATTAGCAAAGCTCTAACGAAAGTTGACAAGGCCATCATAAAGCTCGACGCAGGAACGGACAAATCAATCAATATCATTGATCAACCCAAGCGAAAATTGAGCATAAACAAGCTTCTAAAGGATCTCGCTTTATTTGAAGGCGAAATCATTATTCAAAC
>CAJQJL010000081.1 GCA_905478665.1 uncultured Flavobacteriales bacterium | reverse complement strand
AAACCAAACGAGGTTGTGATATCCTTGCATTTGCGCCGACTGGTAATATCCATCAGCTTCTCCTTCCGCATTGTAATCTGCCTCATCAACCCCATAACGGTATTCATCCCATAAATACTGTGAGTAGTTTGCGAATGACTCATTCAGCGTAAGGTTTGACCAAGACTCACATGTTACGAGATCGCCAAACCAATGGTGAAATAACTCGTGTGCAATAGTAGACTGATCATTCCCATCAAGTAATTCACGCTCATTCTTGTACACGAAATCGCCGAAGATGACTGCTCCCGTATTTTCCATTGCTCCAGAGACATAATCACGACAAACGATCTGGTGGTATTTATCCCATGGATATTCAACACCCAATTTTTCAGAAAAGAATTTGATCATTTCAGGAGTCTCACCAAAAATAGGCTTGGCCGATGCCTCCCATTCTGGCTCTACATAGTAGTTCACTTCCATCTTCGTTCCATCTGGACGGGTGTATGAATCCTTTACAATCTTAAATTCTCCAACTCCCATCATAAACAAATAAGGGGCATGTGGCAAATCTTGTTTCCAATGATCTACACGTTTTCCTCCATCTGTTTTCTTGCTAGAAACCAATTCTCCATTCGACAACGTAGCATACTTATCGTCTACTGTAATGAAAATCTCTTGTGTTGTTTTTGCATTTGGAGAATCAATTGTTGGGAACCAAACTGAACTTGCTTCTGTCTCTCCCTGTGTCCAAATTTGTGGCATTTTGTTTTCATCTTCTCCTGTTGGGTTAATGAAGTACAAGCCTTTATCCGACATAATTGCTGCACTTCCTCCTGCCTCGCGTTCTTCAGGTCGAGCAACATAGTCGATAACAACTGTATATTTCTCGGTGCGCTTGTATTCCTTCCCGAGCATTATTTTCAGACGATCATCTTTATACGTATACTTCAACGCATTGCCTTCCATCTGTACAGAATTAATGTTCATCGCCTTCGCGTCAAGCACCAAACTATCGGTAGAATAGAAATGAGGTTTCGCTGTAATCGTTGCGACTCCGTTCATTTGCGACTTATCCCACATGAAATTTACTTCCAGCTTCGTATGTACCAAATCTGTCAAAATTGTTTCGGCTTCTCTGTAAACGGCGCGTTGTTGAATGACCTCTTCTTCAAGTGTTTCTGTCTCAGCCGTAGTAGTTTCCGTCGTCTCTACTGCATCAACATAGCCTGGAGTAACTGCCTTTGTTCCACACCCAATAATCGTTAGTGCTACTATTCCGAATAAAATTTGCTTCATCTTCTTTGTTTTATTGTCACACAAATCTGGCGAAATCTATTCAATTGTCACATCAATTCTACAGCATCGGTGGTCAATTCTGTTATTTTTGTATCAAATGCATGATAAATGGCAAATCGTAATTGGAAGATTGACGGAGAAGAAACTGTAGGAATTGACGGTGCAGTAGTTAAATGGGAAGATCATCGATACTTCACACTCTCGTACAATGGTCAAACATTTTCAGGAGAAGTTCTGGAAGAAAAAACGGAAAGCAATTTCCTTTTGATTAAGTTGAATCACCGTGTTTTTGAAATTCGCAAACAGGGAGAATTGGATGACTTGATTTCTGCGATGGGTCTCGATATTCCGAAAGTGCGAAAGCTCAAAGAACTCCAAGCTCCAATGCCTGGAAGAATTGTGAATATCGCTGTTACCATTGGACAAGAACTGAAAATTGGTGATGATATTCTCTCCTTGGAGGCTATGAAAATGGAGAATGTACTAAAGGCCGAAGGCATAGGTGTTGTGAAAGAAATCAATATAAAAAATGACGACGTAGTGGACAAAGGAGCTATCCTTATTGAATTTGAATAGACGCTTTGCCCAGAAGCCAATTGAATAAAAACCACTAATTTAGTTCATCTCTTAATCACTTGCCTTTTGGCATTCATGGACGAACAAAACATTCAGAAAGAACTACTTCTACGCTTGATTTATAGCGAGGTCTTTCAGCATCCTTTAACGTCTCGTGAGCTCGAACTACTTGTTGATTGTACTCCAACACAACTTAAGCATGCGCTTGACGAACTAGGCAAAAACGGCTTGGTTCAACAAAAAGCGAACTACTATTATATTTTCGAGGAAGGTGATAAAATCACAAAACGTGTTAAGGGACATGAAGAAGCTGAGAGAATGATGCCTAAGGCTCAGCGTGTTGGAAGAAAAATTTTCAAATTCCCTTATGTTGAAGGCGTAGGGATCTCTGGCTCTTTATCGAAAGGTGTTTTACATTCAGACGGCGATTTCGATTACTTCATTATTACACAACCGAACCGGCTTTGGGTGGCTCGAACATTACTTATACTCTACAAGAAAATTTTTCTATTTAACTCGCGAAAGCATTTTTGTGTCAATTATTTCATCGATTCGCAAAACTTGGAAATCGAAGAAAAAAATCCGTTTACAGCTACAGAAATATCCACCTTAATTCCAATTGCTGGGAATGTTATGGATCATTTTTTCGAGCAGAACACTTGGATTAATGATTATCTGCGAAAAAATGAAAAGCAAGTTCATTTTGACAAATTGAAAAAACCTGTTGTAACTCGTGCAATTACCTTCATCATGAAAGGGAAATTAGGCGAATTCATGGATCGTAGATTTATGCGCGTCACTTTAAAACGATGGGAGCGAAAATTTGGAGCTTTTGAACCAATGGAATTTGAATTGGCAATGAAATCGCGAAAATATGTGTCTAAGCACCATCCGAACAATTTCCAAGACAAGGTGTTGAACCGATTGGAAGAGTTAACTGCTGCATACAAGAATGCACATGGAGAGCAATTAAAAACATTGGGGATTGAATTATGACCGTTTTTCTAACACATAG
>CAJQJL010000080.1 GCA_905478665.1 uncultured Flavobacteriales bacterium | reverse complement strand
TATCGACACCGTAGGCAGAATGCTCTTTCTTCACATAATGCGGCGCCACAAAACCAACGACTTTATCGCCCACCTTTTCAGCACGAGACAAAAGCTTGATTCTGTATCCTTTCTCATTGGCGTACTCTACCTCATTTTTTGAGATGTTACGAATGCCGACATTGACAATGTCGCTCGATGAAATACTCAATCCAAACGCGTGCTTAATCAGCAATACCAATTTGTATTTTGAATCAAAACCATCCACATCGAGGGTTGGGTCAATTTCAGCGAAACCAAGCTCTTGCGCTTCTTGCAAAGCCGTGGCGTAGTCTACTCCGTAATTTGATTGGGTCAGTATGTAATTCGTTGTCCCGTTTGTGATTCCCTCTAAGGAAGTCAGTGAATCGTTGTTGTAATATTCCTCCAAATTCCGAATGATGGGGATAGAACCAGCTACGGCACCCTCGTATAAAAACGAGACTTTGTTCTCTGCTGCGAGCGCCAACAGTTCATCCAAGTGTTCAGCGATTAGCTTCTTATTCGCCGAAACGACACTTTTACCCGCTCGAAATGCACTGTAAACAATTTCGAAAGCCGCTTCACTGTCGTTGATCAATTCCACTACTACGTTAATTTCAGGATCATCAATAATCGTTGAAACATCATAGGAAAACACTTCTGCTGGGAGGCTTCTGTCTTTATTCGGGTCTTTTACGACTATTGTTTTAATGTTCGCATCAATCAGGTTAGACTTGTTTAATACTTCGTACAAACCTGATCCAACACAACCAAATCCTACCAATCCTATCGTTAATTTCTTACTCATCTTCTCTCTTATTATGGTGCTTTATCTATTTGCTACCAGGTTCATTAATTCATATTTCTTTACCGTCGACTTAAACACTGTCGGACGGATTTGCGTATAATCTCCTACTAAGAAATGGTTGATTACTTCGGACAATTGCTCCGTTTCAATTAGGAAGCCATCGTGCCCAAAAGCAGAATCAATTTCAACGTAATCCGCATTGGGAATGTGATTCGCCAAGTACTTTTGTTCTTTCGTTGGAAAAAGTTGATCAGATGATACACCGATCACCAACGTTCTTGCTTCAACCAAGCTCAATGCATTGTTTATTGACTTGCGTCCCCTTCCAACATTATGACTATCCATTGCCTTGCTCAGCGTCACATAAGCGTAAGCATCAAAACGATTCGCGAGTTTATCTCCTTGATAATTTTGATAACTGGAAGCTCGGAAGTCCTCTCGTTTATCACAACAGGATTCCGTCTGTGTTTGCACATATCCATCGTAAGAACGATAACTCAACATGGCGATACTGCGGGCAACAGCAAGTCCTGACTTACCTCCATCAATTTGTCCATTGCCATACGTTGGGTCGGCTTGAATCGCCATGCGTTGACTCTCATTAAACGCGATTCCATAAGCGGAGTGACGTGCGTTTGTCGCGATGAGCAATAAATTATTCACCAATGACTGATTGATAATCGACCATTCCAATGCCTGCTGTCCGCCGAGGGAAGCACCAACCAAGAGGTGAATCTTTTCAATTCCCAATTCCTTTCTCAACGACTCGTGTGCAGTTACCTGATCTCGTGTTGTGAGTGTCGGAAACTGATCCAATTGCGCTACTTCACTCTTGGATGGAGTTGATGGTCCAGTAGTCCCATAACAGGAGCCAAGCGCATTTGCACAAACGATGAAATGGGCATCTGGACTGAACAGTTTATTCTCACCGAACAGTCCTTCCCACCAGCTTGCTACATCGCTGTTGGCGGTCAATCCGTGACACACCCAAATGACATTGCTTTTTGCAGCATTTAGTCGGCCAAATGTGTGATAGCCTATTGTTGGTTCCTTAAGTACAGTGTCATTCTCCAACCGGAGTGACGGTATGATTAATTCTGAATACATTTTTGAAATTTTGAAACAAGGTTAAGCACCCCCTGAATGGGATGTGCAAACAAATCGCCTATAGCTAATCGATTAGTGGCTGCAACAACAGTACATAGACATATCGCATAAATGAGATGTGCGATTAAGACCGTTCAACAGTCTTCCTACTTGCCTTCCTGAATTTAGATTCACGTTTTTCATGCTCTTTTCATTTATATTCTTCCTCACCATCTTTTGGTTTGGAATCAGGAATTGGCACCGGTTTTCCAATCTGAGCGACTTTTTTAATCGCATCGACTTTAAGTTGGTTGCCAGAGGGTCAACGAGCCTGTCTCTCACCTCTTCTTTATAAATCAAGACCCACCGTCGTGGCATTTTGATGGTACAAATGTTGGAAATTTGTTTTCGATATTCCAACAAAAATCTGAAAAAAGTTTTTTTGACAATCTCTAACCCTTTATTTCCAAGCTCTTTAGCCTTCGCTTTAATTGATTTTCGTCGATGGGTTTAAAAATAAAATCAATAGGGTTTGTTTTTTTCGCTCGATCGATTGTCGCCTGATCTGAATTACCAGTGATAAAAATGACAGCTATATTGTACTTCTTACCTACCATTTCAGCAGTTTCAATTCCATCAATAGGTCCTGCAATACTGATATCCATGAGAACAAGATCTGGTCGAAATTTTTCCACGTATTGAAGTGCCTGATCGCTTGTTCTGGCTTCCGCTACGATTTCAAAACCAGCATCCTTGAGTACCTTGCTGATAAACATTTGAATGATCATATCATCTTCCACTACAAGTATTTTGTGAATCTTCATGAGCTCTGAATAATTTCTTCAAAAGAGATGTCGTAATTGGTCCCTTTCATTAGATTGTTTTTCTCAATATTTCCTTTTAACTGAAGTACCAATCTATGCATTAGCATGAGCCCGAGTGAATTCGAATTTCTGAAGTTTATGTGATCGGCAAAGCCAACTCCATCATCGCCAATATGCATAACGTAATTGTTGTAAACACCTTTTGTGATGTGCAAATACACAGTACCTTTCGCGTTGCCAGGAATTCCGTATTTCAATGCGTTCGTGATAATTTCATTTACCAACAGACCTAGTGGAATTGCCGTATCAATATTCAAATTGACGTCTTTCACATTAAGGTCTACAGTCACCTGATGTTCAGAGCTTTTCATGGAGATAATTAACGCGTCAATCAACTTTTTTGAATACAAGGCATAATCGATGCACGCAATGTCATCTGATTGATACAACATCTCATGAATCATCGCCATAGAGTTGATTCTATACTGACTGTAACGGAACAAACTTTTGGATTGTTCATCATCAATAAAGCTTGCTTGCAGACTCAAAAGACTGGTGATAACTTGAAGATTGTTCTTTACACGGTGATGAATCTCTTTCAACAGTACTTCTTTTTCTCCAATAAGGTTTTGCAATTGTTCATTGCTATCCTGAATTTCTGATAAAAACCGTGAATTCGAGGCATTTACACGTGTTCCAACGAGGTAAGAAATCAACCCTAAAACGAATGGAGCGCTGTCAATAATCCAAAGTAAGGGGAAATCTTCGTGAAGCTTAAATAGAGAATAACCGTATCCTTCTGGTGTGAGAAAGATTAGGCAAATCGACATCGCAAGCACAGGAAATAGTAATCCCAAAAAGAACCCTATTCTTACGAATGAACCGATAACACTTTTTTGTTTCAAGTTTAGCTGCGTTATAACACAAAGTAGCCATTTTTAAATTCACATATGCCATTCAACACTTCAATAACTTGTACACTTTATCGAATTGCATGTTTGAACGAACATTGCTGCTGATTCATTTGTTCTAACTTTGTAAAATGTTGTTTCATTTAGCCTTATGAAAAATAAAACCACGCTCATTACGATCGTTCTTACTGTTGTGTTCATCATTTTGGGGTTTTTCGCCTATATGAAATTCATCCGATCTGCTTACCTGAACAATCCCATGAAAACAGAAGAGTTTGTTTTGGGACAAGGCCAATCCCTAGTCTTGGTGAAAAATGAAAGTCAAACAGACATTTACAACATTGAAATTGAAGTCACTGGTGAAGTCTCAGGAATCTTTGACATGGTTGTTTCCAATGAGGAAACCCCTGTTCATGTAATCGCGCTTAAAGGCAAGGAGATTGAATACACCTACAAAGGAGATTGGTATTCTGACACCTGTTTCGTTTCCATTGAGGGACGTGACGATGCCACTGGGAAACTCACAATAAACTATCGTTTTTTAGGCATGAATTGATCACTTCTCGAAGGCAGCGTACATTTCATCAATGTTGAATTTTACTTTTCCGTAATAGTGATTGTTTCCATAAATCAACTCAGAACCTTTCTCCAACAAATACATCTCTTTGTATCCTTTTTGTTTGATTGATTTGACGATCACTTTCGCAGGTCCGAACTCAGGTTTCTTCTGGTAAGCAGCGAATCCATAATGGCAGTTCAGGATCTCCACTTTATCAATTTCAACGAGCGACAAATCTTTGGAAGCTACGGCAATATTCACACCGTCAATACTGCAATCACGAATGTCTAATTCAGATTTTTCACCGCCAGAAATTCCTTTATCACCTGCATTTTTTATGCGACAACTTCTTACTTCAACTTTGCTTCCTGAGAAATCCATACAATCGTTGCCAATGTCAGAGAATTCAGAATCAACAACGCTTCCAGAACAGAAATCTGCATCAAAACCGTCTGATGAAGTGTTGGAAACAGAACAATTGCGCATTTTGAATGAAGACCGAATTAAGTTGAGTGCATCCTCACATTGATTGCTTTCAAACGAACAGAATTCCATTGAGACATCCCCTTCGTAAACGGTTACAGCACCCGTTAAACTCCAATGTTCCCTGTGCATCGTATTCATATTTTTGAACTGCACATGCTTCATGGTTACCTCTTTACCCTTTGCAAAAATTGTAAATCCATTGGCTGAACCGTCAGAAGAATTGATAATGATCGGTTCAGATTCAGTGCCTAACATCTCTACTGGAGAATAGGAAATAAACCCAGCGCCATTTTTGAAATTGATTGTTACGCCTTCTTGTATTTTGAATAGCCTTCCTTTGGGAATCACAACATCCTGCGTAATCGTGTAGTTGCCCTTAGTCAACATCATCTCGTTTTGATACGACAAGAGCACCAATCCACTTGGTTTCGTCGGAGGAGTGTGAAGAATTGTCGCCTTGTGCCATTTACTGATCTTCCGTGAGAAAATAGATTGTCCACAATTTTCTGCTTTAAAAAATAACGTATGTGGAACTCCACTGAGAACAACTTCTTGATAATTCGATGAATCGCTATAGGCATCTAGTTCAATTGTCTTGTCCAAATAAATCAACGAATCTTTGTTGGACTTAGCCGAATAGGCAAATACTGAAACTGCATATGGGTGAAAGTTTTCTACCCCAATTACATAGGCTGTGCTATCAATCCTTCGTTGGCGGTATCCTTTCAAAGCGATTTCTCGGTGAAGCTCATTCTTCCCTAGTTTGTCGTAGTTCACCGTTTTTGTTTGCGCTTCTCGCTTCTCAATGAACGAATATGTATTGTACGCTGGGAGTGAATTTCGAATAAACTGACTATTGCGTTCATAAAACGATTTGTTCAGATGACAAAAAGGATACTCGTGTCCCAAAAGGGCTTCAACTTCTTCAATTTCATTTTTCAACTCATCAAAGATCTGATTAATGTATTTTGGATTTGAAAAGCGCTCTAGATATTGGTAGTAGGCATATTTCACATTTGGATTTGACACCAGAAATTCAATCAATGCGTATTCTTCTCCCTCTTCGTTCGGCATGCCCGTTAAGCCAGGTTCGTAATATTGCGTTGCGCTTTGATCTGTATAGCAATCAAAGGCTATTGGTTCAAGCTTATTCGTTACAGGATTGAAGTAATGCCGTTGATTGTGCCATTTGTAGCCGTGCTTACCTCCCAACACATCAGACAGCGCCAAATATTTGGCAATTGCATCAATATCAAAATACACATCAACGTCCTTATCGTGATTTCGGTAACGCTCCATATGACTTTGTGCAACGCTAAATTGATTAAGTAACGCTGGTGACTTATACGTTCTATTCTTTTTAAAAGGAAGAATTTCAGCCGCCAACAAGGTCGGGCAGGTATAACTCACAGCATTCTCTTTTGCAAACAACATTTGCTCCCACAAACCACTTTCATCAAACTTTACTATT
Source organism: uncultured Flavobacteriales bacterium (assembly GCA_905478665.1). GTDB lineage: Bacteria > Bacteroidota > Bacteroidia > Flavobacteriales_D > Crocinitomicaceae > UBA4466. Next base: position 8,271 of record CAJQJL010000080.1, on the reverse strand, counting down.
GGTCCCTCTCGCCTGTTTCTACTTTCCAGCAATTGCTTATCGAAGTGTTCTTCCAGAGCATAAACTCCTTTGTTTTCTCCGTTTATATAAATGGGAACATACGTATAGGTTGTCGTTAGCACATCTTCACTTTCGTACACCTTGTGCGCAAACCACTCCATCATAAATGAACGCGTAGCCGGATGTTGAATAGAGAATGAGCGCAGTCCATTGAAGGATTTACCTCCTCGAACCTTAATTCTGAACGACCACTTGTCCGACTCAAGGTGATCAGTCCAATCCCCTTTCAATCTTAATTCAATCGGTACTTTTTCTCCATTGATTAGAATGCTACCGTCTACGTATTTTTTATTCTCAGGTGCTATGACACCAGCATTTATTGATCGTTCTCTGTAGCGCGTTAGACTGTCCAATGAAGCTTGAGGAATTGCAAGATTTAACCCCTCTTCGTTCGCAGGCGGCTTAGAAGTGTTAAAGTATCCATGAATCGAGAAGTCGTCGAAATAGGCATTCTCACTTTCAGGGTTGAACAAAAAGATTCCAAGGTTTGCATAATCTTCTTTAGCATAAAAAATAGCTTCCATTAACCCCCAACCGTCTTCCTCTTTAACGATCATATCGCTTTGTTGAAAGAGTGCATCCTCCGTGTCCAATTCTGTTACGACAATTGTTCCGCTAGCATCTGCCATGCTTCTCCAAACAGAAATCAGGATCGCATCTCCCTTCTTGACATCTTGTATTTCCAACGAAAAACCGTACTGGTTCTCATTGTTCAGCTTCACAGAATGTGATCCACTTCTGGCCTTATCTGTTGATTGCGTGTACCCATGATCCAGTAGATAATCTCCCGCCACCAGTTTATCACCCTCCATTTTTTCTGCGTCACATGTAAGTACCAAATCTTCATCCGCAACATAAACGTTTCGATCGGAGCAACCCGTGAGCACAATGAAAATTAGGAGAAAACACAAAAAACGTGACATGTCCGCAAAACTAAGGAAATGATCTGACTAGGCTTATACAGAATTGTTTTCTAATTTTAGCACTATGAAAGTTCAGAATACAGCGGCTTGGATGATAATAGCTTCGTTGACCATCATTACGCTTGTGTATGGTGAACCGATCATTGTACCTTTTATTATCGCCCTGCTGATCTGGTTTGTGGTGAAGAAAATTAGAAACCTAATCGACAAGGTTCACTTCATTAAAAAGTATATCCCCACTTGGATCAAGTCGATTCTCGCCTCCTTCTTCATCTTCAGTTTGTTGATGTTTGCTGCGGAAATCCTCATCGTGAGCATTGAAAATCTTTCCCTTTCGTACGAGCGGTATGCTTCAAATGTGGAGATTGTGGCCAAGAAACTAAACGAGCTCTTTAACATCGATATTCAGGAAGAGATCACAGATTTCATGAAAGACTTTGATTTTTCAAGCTACTTAAAATCACTGTTAAACTCACTTTCTGAGATTCTTGGAAACATGGTGATGATTGTGTTCTATACCATATTCCTATTTATTGAAGAAGGCTTGTTTGGAAAGAAGTTGAAACTCATTTTTAAGGATACGGACGGCCAAAGCGATTACATGCTCATCATGCGTAAAGTTGATAAATCAATGTCTAGTTACATTAGCTTGAAGTCATTGATTAGTCTTATGACCACTACGCTCAGCTACTTTATTCTCCTCGGTGTTGGAATTGATTCTCCCCTCTTCTGGGCGTTTTTAATTTTCGTTTTCAACTTTATCCCGTCAATTGGGCCAATAATGGGTACACTATTACCGGCCTTGTTTTCGCTACTTCAATTCGGAGAATTCGTTCCCTTTTTAGTTATTTTATTCGGCGTTGGAACAGTCGCTGTGTTAGTAGGAAGCCTTGTAGAACCAAAGCTAATGGGGAATACGCTCAATATCAGTCCGCTTGTCGCCATCTTATCCTTGGCCATTTGGGGAAGTATCTGGGGCATTGTAGGGATGCTACTCAGTGTACCAATAACCGTAGCGATGATCATCGTTTTCTCGCAATTTCCAAGTACGCGTTCAATTGCAATTCTATTGTCGGAACGCGGACGCGTTTAAGCCTTCAGGTTAAATTGTTCTTCTGCTTTTTCAGTAATGTATCCCCCTATAGCTAAAGATGCCGTAGCTGCTGGAGACGGAGCATTTAAGACGTGAATTGCATTTCCATGATACTCAATTCTAAAGTCATCTCGTGTATCTCCATCCTGACGAAGCAACAAGGCACGGACACCAGCTCTTCCTGGTTTAATATCATCCATGGTAAGTGACGGAATCATCCGTTGCAATGTTTTAAGGAACAATTTCTTCGAGAATGCTCTTCTGTATTCATTGATTCCGAATCGCATGTTTTTGAAGAACAACTTCCACGTTCCACAATATGTCAGTGCGTCCCAAGCATCGCGGAATGAAAAATCGGTTTTACCATATCCTTCACGCTTGAACGTAAAAACGGCATTCGGCCCGCATTCGATTTCACCGTCCGTCATCCGTGTAAAGTGAACACCTAAAAATGGAAATGCAGGGTTAGGAACAGGATAAATCAAGTTTTTCACTTTGTGCTTTCCTTGCTCAGTTAATTCATAGTAATCGCCTCGAAATCCAACAACTTTCTCCTTCAAACGCACACCATCTTTCTTCGCCATACGATCTGCTTGAAGTCCTGCACAGAAAACGAGGTACTTCGCATCAAAATTCCCCTTGTTCGTTATTAAGGTTGAAGCATCTCCTTTCTTTTCAATCGCTGTCACTTCATGCTTAAGGAATAATTTGCTTTCCGGTTGTGTTGCAAGTGCTAACTCCACCATTTTTGCAGTTGCTCCCCTGAAATCAATAATTCCAGTACATGGAACAAGTATTCCACCAATTCCCACTACATGCGGTTCGTGTTCTTTCAGCTCTTCACCCGTCAGTTTCTTAATTCCTTCGATTTCATTCTCCAAACCGATCTGGTATATTCTTTCCATGTTGTCAAGCTCACTTTCGTCTGTTGCGACAACAATTTTTCCGCAAACATCGTGTTCAATGCCGTGCTCTTTGGCAAAGGCCACAAGCTCATGACGACCTTGAATGCAGTTCTTTGCTTTTAATGAACCAGGCTTGTAGTACAAACCAGAATGGATTACTCCCGAATTATGCCCCGTCTGATGATCAGCCAATAGATCCTCCTTTTCAAACAAGGCAATTTTCAATTCAGGATATTTCTTTTGAAGCTTGTAAAAGGTCGCAGCTCCAACAATTCCTCCTCCAATAATTGCGATATCATACGTCATACGAACTGTATTTCTCTTAATTTGGCAGTAAAATTAATGAATAAGGTTGATTGAGCACAAAACAAATCAATTATCGACGCCCTTCTTTGAGAATCTCAATGGACTGAGGTTTATTGGTGCCTTGGCTGTTTTCCTTTTTCATTGCTTCACATTAGGACGTGAAATATGGGGAGATTTTTTTCAATCACCCGTTTTCAAAAGTCTCACCAAAGTATTTTCTAAAGGACATCACGGCGTTGGATTGTTCTTTGTCCTCAGTGGATTTTTGATTACCTACCTTCTTCTTAATGAAGCGAAGAAGAACAAAACAATTAATGCCTTTGGATTCTTCATGCGGCGTTTACTGCGGATTTGGCCACTTTACTTCTTGATTGTACTTTTCGGGTTCTTTCTTTTTCCAGTGCTCCCTTTTGGTGAACAAACGACCAATTCATTTCTTCATTACGGCTTGTTCCTCTCCAACTTTGAGGAAATCTGGAACGGCTGGCGGGACTCAATTAACTTTTTAACCGTCACGTGGTCTGTGAGTATTGAGGAGCAATTTTACATGGCTTGGGTTGCACTTATTGCCGTGATTCCAGCCTTCCGACGTGGTAAATACTTCAACTGGTACTTCCTCCTACTGATAGCGGTTAGCATTGCGTTCAGAGCATTTGGCAGTGGAGGCGAACGCACCCTTTATTTTCACACGCTTTCCGTTGTTAGTGATCTCGCCATTGGTGGATACCTGAGCTACCTTTGCTTTCACTATGCAATTCCAGAAAAAATAAAACACCTTGCGCGTTGGAAGATCGTCTTGATTTATCTCTTGGGGATTTCAACGATCTTGTTCTCACGCGTTCTTTTCGTAGATTTTGGAATTGTCTTCGAACGAATCGCCATCGGTTTGTTCTTTGCTTTTATCATTTTCGAGCAAGTCTATTGTGCCAATTCATTTTTCAAGGCAGATAAGCTTCCTGGCTTTTTCAAACTTGGTGAAATTAGCTATGGCTTGTACATGTATCATTGCATTGTGATCTTTTATGTTCAGCATCTTTTTGTACATATGGAATGGACGGATTCACTTGCAGGGTTCATTGGTTTTATACTGATGAGTGGGATTGTAACGTATGTCATTAGCTCCATTAGCTACCGTTTTATTGAGAAGCCTATATTAGGGTTAAAGCGTTATTTTCGGTAATCAAAAAAGGCGACCTCATTACTGAAATCGCCTTTTCGTTTATATTTTTGAAAGCTCTTATTCAATAACAACTTTCTTCATTTCTACTCTACCGTTGACATCTACCTGAATGAAGTAGATTCCTTCAGCGATGTTGTTGGTATCAAATGTCAACTTCTCCACAGACGTTGTAAATGGAATTGAGATTTGTTTACCGAGGTTATCATACATTTTCACCTTAGCTAAATGCACTTCGCTTCCTTCAATGACGAAACCTGTTGAAGCCGGGTTCGGGAACAATGTCAACACAGAGATTCCATTAATCTCTTCATACGACAATGGATAGTCAACTGTGAAGTTGAAATTAATGTCATTTCCGAAATCACCATTGAAAGTCTTTACCGTACCTAATCCCGGTGAGAAGAAACGCGTGAACCCTGCACCATCATTATTCGCCCACCAGTCTAAACCGTCATCACCTGAGTCAAACACCTTGTATTTATAGCATCCGATCGGCAAGTCTAAAGTATCCTTGTACAGTGTGTTTGAAGACATTCCTGATTTAGCGAATATCACAGTACCGTATTCATCAGTCACCTCATAGCTACTTTCACCAGCTGCCGTATTTGTTTTGAACCAAATAACAATGTTAGATGGCATTACTTCTGGAATCACAAAACTAGATGCGTAATGGTCATTGTAAGCGTATTCATCCGTTCCACCATTCGGTGCACTCAATTCCGCATGGAATACATTGTCTGTTGGTGTAATAGAAGACCAAAGATCAGATGACGATGGCAACACAACTTCTTCTGTTTCGCCAAACGCAAGGCTCCCCGTCCAACTGTATGTTAATGGAGATGCTGCATTATTCACCCAGTAAGAAATAGTCAAAGAAGTCAATACAGTGCTTCCCGTATTTTGGATCAATACTTTTGGTGAATGACAAATAGAATTGAATCGCTTAAATTCAACACGTTCTGAAGGTTCAGAGATTTCTACAATCGCTGCATCAAGTGTATGATTAATTGCTCCATACGATACAAGTTGATTATTCACAATGTAATTGGAACTTCCTGAAGCGTTCGCTACGGTATAATCAATCGTTGCTGATTGTCCTGGCGTTACAAATGCAGTAATATCATTGTGTTGAATATCTGTAGCCATACCTGGACACCATCCAGCTCTGTCATAAACCCATGTTCCACCTTGCGGATAAATCGGATTTTCAGCACACTCTTTCCACACAGTCCAACTGTATTCCTCTGCTCCACCATTGATGTTAATTGAATGTTGTTGCTGAATAAATTCACCTTCCTGACCATGTCCAGTAATCGCTGAACGCACTTTGAATGATTCAGCATTTGGATTCATCACTACATCACGTGGAGGGAAATAAGTATCATCCATAATGGAAGCATATCCTCTTGATTCTGGACGCCATATTTGACTAATATCCAAAACGTCTCTAGGTGGTGTTCCGACAATAAATTCAAAAGTAATATCCATCTCCTCTTGCCATTGTCCCCCGCGCTCCATTGTGAAACGCTTCTGATCCTTAAAAATTGGAGTAAAATCAGTCATGTCAAACGTCCATGTAGAACCATTTGGTCCCATGTTGAGGTTATTACCATAAGGTGTCACAAAAGACATTAGCTCAAACTTCGATGGCCATCTTCTGTAATAAGGTAAATAAACAACAGGAGCCGTTGTATTTTCAACGGTTACAGGAATTGTAGTGACTACGGCACCAGTTACCGCATCGTATACGTTCTGAGGAGTTGCTTCCCAAACTGCCGTTGTACCTGTACTTAGAATGTCATCATCCATCATAGTACCTGCATTCGAAACGATTGTAAAAGTTTCAATAATGTTCGGTGTAAGTTGAATTGAGTCCAAAACAACAGTTGAATCATTCGAAAGATCATATGTCCCTTCAAACAATGTCACACTTGGACGATTGTTTGAAACTTGGAAAAAACGTCCCAAGTCAATACCGCGTTCAAATCTCCAAACATCAGCACTTGAAGAAGTTCCAACCTCAGCGTTTGCGATGTCAGAAATCAAAGCACCTGTTCCTTCATCCATCTTGTAATAAGCCACTAAGTTTGCATATTGAGGATGTGTTCCGTCAACGCTCACATTCATCCAGTTCGCAATATCTGTTTGCGACAATTCAGCATCCCAAACTCTCACTTCATCGATACTCCCTTTGTAATTGTATGATCCAGCATTTGTTTTTCCGATTACCATCTCTGCAATTTCAATTGGCGTTGTCTTTCCGCTTCCAGTATGCCAAAGCGCACCATTCAAGTATAAATTCATTACACCAGTGACTGCATTCTTTGTTGCTGCCCAGTGATTCCATTGACCTTCAATTTCTGCTACAGATGCAGCTTGATCAATACGATCGTATCCAGCTCCTGTGTTTCCACAATCGAAGTAAATACGACTGTTGCTCCAGGGCAAATGAAGGTTAAAGTTTCGATCACCCGCTGCGTTATTCGCATGAATGATAGTTGTATTGGCTGGCAAAAGGTTTGGATCACCGTATGCCCAAAACGAAACAGTTATCTCATCTTGAATACCAGACATTGCCGTTGCAGGGATATCGATAATTGTTTCGCCCGCTACGTTCATATGGTATCCGTTGTTTGAGAAGATAGCCATGTTCGAAGATGCCTCCCCTTCCAATTGAACAGTTGTACCAGGTACGGTGTTAGTGAAAGAGAATTCAATGATAATGTTATCCGTCCCGTTCCATACAAAAGGAGTGCTGAACTGAATTCTATTGGGGCCAGTTGCAAAGGTGTAATCGCTGAAATAAACTTCTGTAAATCCAGTCAATTCAGGAGCATTCGGGTCCAAGGTAGTTGCAACAGTACTTTTAATGTTCACACGTAAAAAACCTACAGTACCTGAATTCAATGCAGAAAGAAGGAAACCGTCTATATTTCCAGCAGGAAATCCTGCTCCAGACAATTCGGCTGCCGTGTATAAATATTGTGCCTTACCTGATTGATTCGTTCCATTTAATGGATCATCCATTGCGACAGTCGTTCCCAATACTGGATATTGATTCTCGCTAATGATATTGTTTAAAATAACTGGATTCTGATAGTATTGATAGAAATCATACGTCGGTTGACTTGTGTAACTAAATGTCGCACCAGTGAATCCAGATACAGTATAGTCTGGTGTTGTGTATTGAACTGAATCTATCCGCGTAGAATCGTATAAATAAGTGTTACAGGAATAATCCCATTCCCCACAACCGCCTTGGTTTGGTCCATTATTGTTACCACTCGAAGATACGGTTCCACCATGGCAGCGCATATTGTATTTCATTAAGATCTTCTCGAAAGAAACGTTCGGTAGAACAGAAAAATCAATTACCGTATCACGCGTCAGTGAGTTATAATCAAATGTTTCAATCACAATCGTATCTCCAACGTTCTGGGCAAATACATTTGTCATCATTGTCCCTACAAACAGTATGGATAGAAGTAGTTTGTTCATAATAATCGATGTTTAAGTCAAGCAAATATAAGCCGCACTAAATCGGTTTGCAACTCTGAAACGTTACAAAGTGTAATCATTGTAATATTCCTAACCTATTTCTCCCCCATGTTTGTCATTCCCATAAACACGGGAAGAAAATTATGGGTCGGTTCATAGAACTCACTGTTTTGGTAGATAAAGTAGAGTTGGTCCCACGATGATTTTGCAAAATCTTCATCTTCCAACTTGCGCTTTTCAAGTCGCTCCTTTAAGCCTGAATTTTTTTTCAATATTTCTTTTGCCTTGTCTTCAAAAACATAAGGT
>CAJQJL010000079.1 GCA_905478665.1 uncultured Flavobacteriales bacterium | reverse complement strand
AGTGGCCCCATTGCACGATCAAATGATCGCACGGAGGCTAAGCCGAATGTTCAAGAAACGAACGTAGAAAAAGCAGTAACAATTTGGGAGAGCACTTTTGATACTCCTTCTGAATGGGTTATTGATCACGACGCTGCAGATTGCTCATTGGATTGGGAAATTGGAATGAACTCTTGCGGTGGTTCTTATCCTATTGATGACATAGCTTCAACATCAGTTAATGATGGGTGGGCAATGATCGATTCTGATGAGTACGGAGGAACTTCTGGAGGAAGTGAAGTTGAAGATAGTTGGTTAACAATGGCCAATTCTGTTGATTTGACTTCTTATCCAAATGTTGTTGTTGAGTTTGAAACGCAATACAGAAGATACAACTCAGAACGTCCTTTTGTTGTTGTAGGATTTGGTGACGGAACTGGACCAGCAAGTGTTGTATGGCCAAACTTGGATCCAACATTCGATCCATCAACTGACGTAATGGTTTATGATGCATTCCCTAATTGGGCAAACAGTGCAGCATCTGATAATCCACAGTTAATTCAGGTAAACATCAGTCCTGCATTAGTTGGAGCTACACCAACTCAGCTTGCAAATGTATATGTCCGCTTAAACTGGACAGGTACTTGGGGATACGCTTGGTTTGTTGATGATTTCAAAATCATTGAACAACCAGCTAACGACGTTCAAACAGTTGCTGCATGGATTTCTGGTGAAAACAACGATGGTGTTGAATACGGAAGAAACCCAGATAATCAAATGGATGCTAACTGGTATGTTGGAGCAAATGTTTTCAACTTCGGAATCAACGATCAAACAAATGTTTCTATGACAGCTGATTTTGTTACGTTCTCATCAAGTGGAAACGATCCATTATTGGAGGCAGATTCAACGGTAACTCTTGAAACTTTAGAATCACCAACGTTGACTACTGGAACGTATACAGGAACATACACTACTGTGTCAGATGATGAGACAGGTGGAGCGGCTTTTGGAAACAACGTAAGTCAAAGAGTTTTTGAGGTGACGTCTTCTCCTCAACAATTATACTCTACAGACGGTATCGATGTATATCCACCAGCAGATTTAGATTTGACATCTCTAGGAACAAATTCATTCAATATCAGTGTACCTGGTTCAGAAGATGGATTGGTACTTGCTTCGATGTATCACATTAAGACACCTACAGTTGTTTCAGGAATTCAAGTTATGCTTGCGGATGGAACAGTGGAAGGTGGTGAGATCTATGGATCTCTAAAAGATACAGCTTCGTTCTGGGCAAGTGACATGACTTCATTGATCAATGCACAACCTGTTACTGTAACAGCTACAGATATCACTAATGGATATGTTTACATCATGTTCGATTCTCCGTATAGTCTTACTCCAGGTGAGTACTACGCTGCTGTTGAATTGTACAGTAATGGTAACTCAAGTGATATCCGCGTAGTGGATGATAGAACAGTAGATCAGCCATATTTCACGGCATCTATCTACCTTCCAGGTGACGCAAGTTACTCGAACGGAACAGCACTTGGTATTCGTATGTTGATGGGAGCTGACTGGATCGGATTGGATGAGAACACACTTGATGGTGTTTCTATCTACCCTAATCCATCTGAAGGATTGGTGAACATTTCAAATGACAACAGCGTAGAGAACACAATCATTGTTCACGATCTTGCAGGAAGACAAATCATGTCTACTACGGCATCTTCAGCAACAACAATTGACTTGTCTGCAAATGGTACTGGAGTTTATACAGTAACTGTTGCCAATGAGAACGGTTCAGTTGTTGAACGAATTATTATCAAATAGGATTACGTTTTAAACGTAATCAAGCATATTTGAAAAGGGTCTTGTCTGGGTTGTGCCTAGATGAGCCCCTTTTTTTATGTCCATATCGCATCTTTAATTACTTTTGTCCCAAAATTTAGAAGAATGAAAGCATATGTATTTCCGGGTCAAGGAGCTCAATTTTCAGGTATGGGAGAGGAGTTGTATGACAATTCGGATGTAGCAAAGGAAATGTTCAACAAGGCCAACGAGATCCTTGGTTTTGACATTACGAAAATAATGTTCGAAGGAACAGCAGAAGAGTTAAAGGAAACAAAGGTTACTCAACCAGCTATTTTCTTGCATTCAACAATTTTGGCTGCATGTCTGGGAGAATCTTTTCAACCAGCCATGGTGGCGGGACACTCATTAGGTGAACTATCGGCTTTGGTAGCCAACGGTACATTAAAGTTTGAAGATGGCTTAAAGCTTGTCTCAAAGAGGGCTTTGGCTATGCAGGCAGCTTGCGAAGCTGAACCATCAACAATGGCAGCTATTATTGGGTTGGAAGATGCAGTAGTTGAAGAGGTTTGTCAGAAAGTTGATGGAGTGGTAGTTGCGGCAAATTATAACTGCCCAGGACAACTTGTAATTTCTGGTGCTGTTCCTGCTGTTGAAAGAGCATGTGAATTGTTAACAGAGGCGGGAGCGCGAAGAGCATTGATGCTTCCTGTAGGTGGTGCGTTCCATTCACCTTTAATGGAACCTGCGCGTGAGGAGTTGGCGGCAGCGATAGAAGAGACTACTTTTAGTACGCCTACCTGTCCAGTTTATCAGAATGTAACGGCGAGTGCTGTGTCTGACCCAAATGAAATCAAGAAAAATCTGATGGCTCAATTAACAGCTCCAGTGAAATGGACACAGACAATGCGCGCAATGATTGGAGACGGAGCATCAGAAGTGATTGAAGTTGGCCCAGGAAAAGTGTTGCAAGGCTTATTTAAGAAAGTCGATCGACAATTCCCTTGCTCAAGCGCTGAGCTAGGATAGAACTGAAGAACACATCAATATTAGACTCCTGTAAATTAGTTTGCAGGAGTTTTTTTATGCCATTTTATGGAATATCAAAAGTGCGTGCATCTCTATTGAGAACATTAACTTAAAATGAAGTAGTATGAAAAATTTAATGATAGTAACAGCACTTTTGTTTTCTGGATTGTCTTTCGGACAAGGTGCCTTGGGAGATGTAATCGGAACCATAGTTGATATGAAGACTGAAGCGCCAATATACGATGCTGTCGTATATATCGAGGACAATGGAACAATGTATAGAGCCAGAACTAGTTATGATGGACGGTTTAGAATTAGTGCGATTCCTGCAGGAACGTATTCAATGAATGTGCGTCAGTATGAGGATACAATGAAAAATATCGCTGTACACGTACCGATGGATGGATTCCATAATGCTGGAACAATTAAGTTTACGAGCACATTGGTAGTTTATGAAGGTATGGATGCAAGTGCTGGGTTGAATGATTTGAAATTAATTGACGGAAACTTACCTGTAACATCAATGTCTGCCGAAGAAATTGAAAAATCACCTTTGAAGAATGATGTAAAAGGAATGCTTGCTGGAATGTCTTCGGATATAAAGATGACGAACGATGGAGAACTGGTGTTTAGAGGTGCTAGAAAGGGAGATATGCTTTATTTAATGGATGGTGTTAAAACGACTAGCATTGGCAATGTTCCAAGTTCATCCATTGGAAGAATGATGGTTTATACTGGTGGACTTCCTGCGAAATACGGAGATACTTTGGGAGGTGTAGTAGTAATGGAATCTAAGAGCTACTTCGATTTGTACAGAAAGTGGGAAGCAGAAGAAATTAGAGCAGGTCGTAGATAAGCAAACTCAATAAATGAAGAAGGGGATGGTCGAAACCACCCCCTTTTCGTTGTTCTATATTTTGATCAAAGTACTTTTAAATACTTCTTTAATTCTTGTTCATTTTCTTTTCGCAAAATCATCAAACGATCATCTGATTGAATGACAATATAACCATCCAAACCGTCGATAATAGCCGTATTTCCATCGGGAATATTTACGATGCAATTGGAAGAATCGAATGTGTGAATTTTATTACCGACCAGCGCATTACCATGATCGTCTTTGGTTAAATGTGTATCTAAACTGCCCCATGTGCCAAGGTCAGACCAGTCAAAACTAGCCAAAACTACATCGATATTTTCTGCATGTTCCATTATTGCGTAGTCAACTGAAATGTCTTCACATGTTGCAAAGGCATGATTAACGTGTTCTTGCTCGCCACTTGTATTATACGCGCTTAGATCTTTTGCGAATAGATTGAATAAATCGGGTTGAAATTCTTCCAATGCGTTAAGCACTGTTGAGGACTTCCAAATAAATATTCCTGAATTCCAGAAGAAGTTACCTGATTCAACAAATTTCTTAGCAGTTTCTAAATCTGGTTTTTCTCTAAACTGCTTAACTGGAGAAATAGATTCAGGAGCACTGGCAGCCGTTTTTTCAACTTCAATGTATCCATAACCTGTATCAGGTCGCGTTGGCAGAATACCAATCGTCGCGATTCTTCCTTTTTCCGCTGATGAAATGGCCGCATTTATTGTTTTCGAAAAATTGCTTTCTTGCAGTATCAAATGATCAGCAGGGGCAACAATTAAATTTGCCTCTTTATTGAGGGCATGAATTTTAGCTGCTGCATAAGCGATACAAGGTGCTGTGTTTTTCCGTTCGGGTTCAGTTAGTACCTGTTCTGGCTTTAGATCTGGCAGTTGTTCCAACACCATTTCCTTGTATTGCACATTGGTAACAATGTATACGTTTTCCGAAGGTGAAACATGCAACAATCGCTCATAAGTCATTTGAATCAACGATTTCCCTGTGCCCAAAATGTCTAAAAATTGTTTTGGTCTTTCGGGGACGGACAATGGCCAGAATCGACTTCCGATTCCTCCTGCCATGATAATGCTATAATTATTCTTCATGTTTGATTTCAGTTACGTGCGCAAGTGCACTTACTAGATATTGCTTTTTTGTCGATGTCTCAGTACATAAAAAGCGTGTTCTTCGCAGCTTTCCTTTTTCAAAGGTTTTGCCATTCAGCGCAAAAATACTGTTTTTATCCAATGACTCTAGTGTTGTCTCTGTCTCATTCGGAGCATTGTATTTTATTAGCGTTCGATGGAGGTTGGCATCAGAACAAGAAGAAGCTTTTACCTTTACAAGTGAGTTCATCAATGCCGCTTCGACATCAGCAGGTAATTTTTTACTGTTTATTACAGGAAGAAGCAAGGCGGTATATTCTTTTTTCCATTCAGATCCATGCGGTGCAACCCGTCTTCCGTATGTCTGGAAGGTTATAAGATGTGCAAACTCGTGCAAAGTTGTTATCAGAAAAGAAAAGGTGTTGAGATCTCCGTTGATAGTAATGCGATGCTTCTCACCATTCACCCCTGCTCTAAAATCACCGAGTTTCGTCTTTCTCGGCTTCACGATTTTGAAAATTACAGGATGCTCAAGAAGTAAGTCAATTACGGAATCAACGAATTCAGGAGGGAGGTATTTCCCCAGAGCAGATCTATATTGAGCGCCTTTTGTTTTCAAATACAGCTAAAATTAACCAATAAATTTTTCCTACGTTTCGAATTCAACCTGAATTAATTGCCAGCACAAAAAATACGTTTAACTTTACCGAAGTGCTGAACATTTTGAAAAATATAGGGAGGTTTGTCCAGATGCTTTGGGTGATATTCTCAAAGCCTGAAAAATGGGGCGTATTTCGTAAACGTTTGTTTGATGAAATACAACTCATAGGAATCAACTCCATTCCAATTGTTGGACTAATGTCTATCTTCATGGGGGCCGTTATTGCGCTGCAAACAGCTTCCAACATGGATTCTCCTTTGCTTCCAGAATATACCATTGGATACATCACACGATCAAGTACAATTCTCGAGTTCTCACCAACGATTATTTCATTGATTTTAGCTGGAAAGGTAGGATCGAATGTTGCGTCAGAAATCGGAACCATGAAAATTACAGAGCAAATCGACGCTTTGGAGATCATGGGGGTGAACAGTCTGACGTACCTTGTACTTCCTAAGATTATCGGAGCTATATTATTCTTCCCAATTCTCATTATTTTCTCAATGGGGCTAAGTTTAGTTGGAGGATGGTTGTCCTTGCTATTATCTGGCTTGGCTTCTACTGAAACCTATGTACTCGGAATACGTTCGTTTTTTGAATTAAGCAATATCGTATATGCCTTGGTGAAAACTGTTGTCTTTGCCTTCTTTATTGTTTCCATTGCATCCTTTTATGGGTATTATTCAAGAGGAAGTGCATTGGATGTGGGTAAATCAGCAACACGTGCGGTTGTGAGTAGTAGTATAGCTATTTTGATTGCCAATTTCCTATTAACTCAAATGATACTGTTATGATTGAGGTTAAGGATCTAAATAAGTCATTTGGAGACAATCATGTTCTTCATGATATCAGCAGAAACTTTGAGAAAGGCAAGGTCAATTTAATTATTGGTCAATCGGGAAGTGGTAAATCGGTACTTGCTAAATGCGTAGTTGGGCTACATGAAACTGATACAGGTTCGATTTACTATGATGGAAGGGACTTTACAGCGATGGATCGGAAAGAACGCGTCTCCATTCGTCAAGAAATAGGGATGTTATTCCAAGGTTCGGCACTTTTTGATTCAATGACAGTAGAGGAGAACATTATGTTCCCTTTGACAATGTTCACCAAAATGACCAAGAAAGAAAAGCTTGATCGGGTGAATTTCTGTCTTGATAGAGTGAACCTCGAAGGAAGAAATAAGCTGTACCCTGCAGAATGTTCGGGTGGAATGCAAAAACGGATTGGTATTGCACGCGCAATTTCCATGAACCCAAGGTATTTGTTCTGTGATGAGCCGAACTCTGGATTGGATCCAAAAACGGCAATCGTTATTGATAACTTGATTCGTGAAATCACCTACGAGTATGAAATTACAACGGTTGTGATTACACACGACATGAATTCCGTAATAGAAATCGGAGACAATATCTTGTTTATCTATGAAGGGCGTAACTGGTGGACTGGAGACCGAAAGGAAATTCTAACGACAAACAATGAAGAGGTTGTTAGTTTCGTCTATGCGTCTGATTTCATGAAGGAAATTCGCGCTACAATGAAAGAGAAGCGTAGTTAAATTCCCAATTTTGTTGTTTATTAAGGTGCACCGAGGCTTGCGAAGTGCTAATCTTCACTTCGATCGATCAACCGCTGATCAATAGTTTTTGTTGGATTAACCCCTAACTTTTTAAGGTCTTGAATTCGCTTGGTGATGTTACCAGATCCTTCAACCATCTTGTTCATTGCTCCATCATACGTTTTACGTGCCGTATTCATTTGCTCTCCAAGTCGAATTAAGTCATCCGTAAAACCTACGAATTTGTCGTACAGATTTCCTGCTTGTCGTGCGATTTCTTCTGCATTTTTATTCTGTAGGTCTTGTTTCCAGATGTAGGAAATTGTACTCAGTGTAGCCAAAAGGGTAGAGGTTGAAACAAGGACAATGTTTTTGCTTAATGCCTTTTCAAATAATCCGTGATCTTCCTTCAGAGCTAAAGTCAGCGCTGGCTCATTTGCTATAAACATCAAAACATAATCTGGTGAATTGATACCGTGCAATTTTTGATAATCCTTATTGCTTAGCGTAGAAATGTGTAAATCCAGACTTTTAGTATGTTCTTTTAGAAATTGCTTCTTTTCGTTCTCGTCTTCCGTATCGTGAAATTTGCTGTAAGCTGTAAGCGAAACTTTCGAATCGATGATTACATGTTTACCATCGGGAAGATTGATGATGTAATCCAATCGTTGGTTACTACCATCTTCCGTTTTTAGATTTGTCTCCTTCGTATAATGAACATCTTTTTGAAGGCCAGCCTTTTCTAATATAGCTTCTAAATGCATCTCGCCCCAATTCCCTTGTGCCTTTGAGTCACCACGAAGGGCATGTGTCAAACTTCTGGTTTCTTGCGTGATCTCTTGATTTAAGGCTTGCAACATTTTAAGGTGCTTGTCCAAAGATGCTGAGCGCTCAATGTTCTTCTCATTGTTTTCTTCTACCTTTTTCTGAAACTCTCCAATGCGCTCTTTAAGGGGAGCTAAAATAGTATCAAGGTTCTTCTTATTCTGATCAGTGAATTTGCTAGTTTTCTCTTCTAAAATTTTGTTTGCTACAAGTTCAAACTCTTTGGTGAACTTCTGCTGCAACATTTCAAGTTCCTCCTTTTGAGCGCCAATTTTCTCACTAAGAGACGTGTGTTTACTTTCCCATTCAGTGGCCTTTTTCAGTTCAACCTGATGCGCTTCACGGACAGTAGCCAATTCCAATTTTATAGAACCAAGTTCTCCTTCCAGCCTTGAGTTCGTGTTAGACAAGGTAGCATTGTCAATTTGAAGTTGTTGCGAATTCTGTATTCCTTCCTCCGTGTGTTTGGAGGTAGTTAACTTCGCAACGAGAAATCCAATGACTCCACCAGCGAGCAATCCAATAATGAGAAGAAGATAATCCATGTTTTAAAAGTAAGAACAAATATGAGAATCAAGAACGGAATCTATGTACGTTCTTCGATTAATTAAAAGTAAACGATGTAACCAAAATGTACTTTGCTGTTGCTTAGAAGTACAGGGTTCGAGAGTTGTTTTCCCAAAGCATAAGATATGGAGAACACTCCGAAATTGGTACTAAAGGAGAATCCAACTCCAAATCCATAGGGGCTATCGTTGTAATATTCACTCGCATTGTTTTCATACCAGCTTTGATCGAAAAATGCGAAGACGTGTGAATTTTTATCAAGTAAGAATCTATATTCGATAGTTGCCGTCGTCTTTGTTGTTGCGAAAAGTTCATCCTCGTTAAACCCACGTTGCGATGTCAGCCCTCCATAACGATAAACCTCATTTTGGAAAATTTCTTCTGCTGAGTAAAAGTCGGTTAAAGAAGCGAGACGAATCACATGGCGTTTATGTAGGGGGACAAAAAATTCGACCTTGACCTTTCCACGGTAGATGGATGATTTCTCGACTAAGGAGGTATCAGAGATTTGAGATTTCCGAGTTCCGACGGTTCCTTCAACAAGCATCTTTATTCCACGAGAAGGGTTCGGGAGGTAATCAACGCGATTGGAAGTGTATGATAAACCATAACTGTTCGATTTTACGTTGCCAAGGTTTGAGAACAGTGGATTATTATTTCCTCCAGAAAGCACGCTGGAAGAAGAATAGCTGTAAAATGCTTTGAGATAGCTTCCTCGATTGAGAAAATACTGAACACCAGCTGTTGCACCGAGCTCCAGAAAAGAAGTATCTCTTTTGTAGAGGTCAAATGTCCCGTCAATTCCAAAAGGAGTATTGAACAAAAAAGGATAATTCAAACGCGACTTCAAGGATTGCGTCTGATCTTGGATACTTTGCCAACGGATGTCCAGAAGTTCACCGCGATGTAAAACGTCCAGAAGCTTGAGGTTTATTTCACCTGTTAGTTCTAGTTTTTTCGTTGTAGGGTTTGGTTGAAAGCCAACGATTCCATTGACAGAACTGATTGGAACAGATTCTAGATATACAAATAGTTCAGCACCATCTTTTACGAAAAGGATTTCTGACGGTTTAATTTCTTTCAAAAACGGAACTTGTTCAATGCGACCGGATATTTTTCCAATTTCTGACTCAACATATTTGTCACCAACTTTAATATTGATGAGGTTAGAAATATATTTTGAAGAAACGGAAGAGTCACCGCGAATGTGAATTATGTTCCACATGCAATATGGTCCCTTCTTAATGTTCAAATCTGCTGTTAGCTGATTAGATTCAATTCGATGGTTTTGAAGTTGAAGTGATACAAAAGGGTAGCCATTGTCTAGATAGGCTTCTTGAATTTTCACCAAAGCGGAAGCTAGTTCACCTGGTGTAAAAGGAATTTGACTGATAAATTTTTCGTTGATTCGGGAATGTTTACGAATGAAGATTGCTTCTTCTGGGTCTACGGATATTGATGCGGTACCCATTTTATCTCCCAATTGGAAATTAACGACGGCTGCATTCGGGGAATAGGCGATTGAGTCGACGGAAGCGAGTATATACCCTTTTGCGATAGCGCTTATTTGAAGACTCTTAATGTATTGAGAGGCGCTTGTACTGTCTTTGAATTTTGTCTTCGGATGCTTAATAAACTGTTGATAACTATCGTTTTCGTACGAAATAAAGTAATCTTTTTGCGCAAAAAGAGCACTCGATGAGAAAAGGACTATAATGAGGTATATCGTGCGCACTAGGATCATAAACGTGATGGAAATTAGTTTATTTCAATTGATTAAGACTAGAATGTGAATAATATATTTTCGGAAAGCCTGTAATTTATTGTAATTTTGACGTTATCGGAATGTACAACAGCAACTCGAGAACCTTATATTAATTTTTAAAAGAATAAACATGAAGAAGTTTTGTCATTAACGCTAATGGGATTGATGTTAACTGCAGTTTTGGCTGCATGCGGATCATCTAA